>JACDGH010000334.1 GCA_013815395.1 Parachlamydiaceae bacterium | reverse complement strand
CTTCTGGTCCATCCTTCGAGGTTCATAGATATTTTATCATGAATCCCGGGAAATTTCAGCAACACAATAACGTTCCATTCCTCACGCATTTTAAAGGACAGAAATAATTCCAAACGTTTTCTTCAAGTTGCGATAATCTTCGTTAAAACTTCTTTTCATACCTGATCCAAAACTAATATTGTAAGGCAACATCAAACTATCATCCTGAAATATTCACAGCCAGTCTACCTAGATGGAAATAATGTATTAATTCGGTAAATATTATATTTGATGTAAATTGATCAACAGTTGCAGTAATCTTGTAAAGCTGTTTATCTCTCTTGTTTGTAATAATATCTTTATATGTATATTTGTGGACTATAAATGTGCAGACTATCCCAATGTGGCTCCTCATCTTTTTTAAATTTCTCGATTTGAATTCAAGCTTTATTCTAACTGAGGCATTCTGCAGATATTCTCAAGCGTTTGTTTGAACGCATTCTTGTACACACAGGAACTGCACAGCTTCCAAGTCCAATACCCTCCGGATCGAACGAGTTTTGCTGCAATTTTAACGAGGTTTGTCCGAATCGTTTCCATTCGGCTCGGTTGTATCTTGTCTGGAAGACAGAGACGACGAAACCAGTTATTAAAATTGTAGGCTAACATGCTAATTTGGAGTTTTAACTCATTGGCTTGAAAATGCGTACTGCTCATTTTTTGGCAGGCAAATCCGTTCTTTGCCTCTTTAATAAAATTTTCCATCTTGCCGCGATTGCAGTAAATGCGAATGATGTCTTCGGGTGATAAGTCTAGGGTCGTTACGATGTAAGTGAAATTAAACAGAAGCTCACCTGCGGGCTTTTCCATCTTCACAACGACACGGCGTTCACAGTTCCATTTTTTCGCTTGGTATTGAAATTCTGCGTAATACACTTGGTGTTTATCTAGACTTGTTCCGTCTAGTTTTTCATCGGCAATGGATTGTGCCTTGGATTGCAGACAGGCGTTAGCTTTTAAACGAATGATGTAGTGCTTTTTCTTAGCTTCAACTAATTCATACAATTCGGGTGTGGCAAATCCACTGTCCCCTCGTACAAGAATAAAAGCATCAGGCGCCAGTGCCTCATAGCGATTGAAAAGAGGTTTCATAAATGTAGCTACATCACGAGACGTATAGACATTACCTGGACGTAGTTCAGCTTTAAGGCAATCGCCCGTTAAACCGTCAAAGCAAAACAGGGGATGAAAGCCATTCTGTTGGTAGTGGGCATTATATTCGGCACAATCTTGTTCTCCGTGCGCAATAAAACCAGAGGAGTCTACATCGAAGATAACATAGCTCTCCGGTTTGGCTTTGTATACGCGGCGTTGTAGCTCCTCTGTAATCTTCTCGAGTGACTGTATCGTAAGGTCGCCCGATTTTGCATGGAGACGGGACAACGTCGGCTGCGATGCAAGCCGTTCTTTAGCTAGAATCGCGGTTAACAGCGGCTCAACATGCAGATCGTCCGCATGGTCATCGGTATGATAGCCAGCCACGTGTTGGTAAATCTTCTGGATGACGACATCTGAATTAGGGTGGTCACGATGGATTACATTGTCGTTTACGACGAGTAATTCTTTCACCGTTTCGCTAAAACCTAGTTTGTGATCGAAGGATTTGTATAAAAGTAATCCCGCATCTGAGGTTAAATCGCCACCCTCAAAATTCACTTTCATTCGGGGGTTGAAGTTCAGGCTATACTCTTGTAAAATTGACATTGAAGAGCCTCCTTGGGTTGGTGTTTGGTTTCGTCACCATTAACATTACCAAAGTAAGGGCTCTTTTTCCATCTATTTATTTCACTTTTTAAGTGACGCCTCTATTTACGTTAATCCCTTGTTATGATTGGCCTTGGAGTACTTTTAGTAGGTTGCTGTGAATATTTCAGGATAATAGTACAGATAACAGCTCTCGCACATGTGAGAGCTCTTTATTATACATTAATGTATAATATTACTATAATTCCTTGTAAATGTTGCAACATACCGTATAAACAATTGCAATAGTTTGCAAATGAAATGTGATGCAATACGACAGCAATATGTCATATGATAAGAGTATAATTTTGGAATATATGGGGTGCGGACGGATGAGCGAAAATCAGACAAATGTAGTATTCAGCCAAGCATTAAATAATGCGGTAAAGGAAAGCATTGGACAGATTCAAATGCCTTCTTCTTCTGTTATTAAAGCCTCGTGGGAAGCAGTTTATCAAAGGCTCGAAATTGAATTAAGCAAACTGCATTAAACTAGACAATAGGGGAGAGTTAGTTATGAATACATTAGATGATCAGGCACTCATTCATACGTATGAAGATGCCGTTAATCTAAAATTGGAAGAAGAATTTATTCAAATTCTTTATGCTGAAATTAACAAACGCAAGTTAGATTTAAATATACCGCTTTAAATAATAGGAGAACCGAGAGGAGCTATAACTAATGTTGAAATCCACTGGAATTGTTAGAAAAGTTGATGAGCTTGGGCGAGTTGTAATTCCAATCGAATTGCGCCGCACCTTAGGGATTGCCGAAAAGGATGCATTAGAAATCTATGTTGACGGTGATCGTATTATGT
>JACDGH010000333.1 GCA_013815395.1 Parachlamydiaceae bacterium | reverse complement strand
CTTTTTAAGCAGCGTAAAGTAAAAAAAACATATTTAGCTATCGTGGATGGTTTACCTAAATCTTCTCAAGGCATTATAGATAACTTTCTTGGCAAAATTTCTATCTATGAGGGCCAAACTCTATATGGGGAGGTATCTAAAGCGAAGGGTGGATTATCGGCCCGCACTGTTTGGAAAAAAGAAAAAACAGGTGTAGCCGCATCTTTTATTATTTGCTATCCTGAGACAGGCCGTACGCATCAGCTAAGGGTGCATCTGAGTGGTTTGGGACATCCTATACTTGGAGATTATCAGTATGGTCGTTCATTTAAATGTTCGTTTCGACCACAACGGATGTTATTGCATGCCTATGAAATTACCTTTGAAAATCCGGTGACTAATCAGTTGATTCAAGTGATTGCAAAGCAGCCTGCCGACTTCGTAGAAGCAATAATTTTCTTGATAGATCAAAGGTCAGCATGAAAAAAATCTTACTTATAAAAACATCTTCACTTGGTGACATTATTCAGGCCTATCCTGTATTGGATTTTTTGCATGACAAGTTTCCCAAGGCTGAAATTGATTGGGTTGTGGAAAGGCCATTTGAAGAATTGGTTCGGGCTCATCCGAAAATTAATAACGTATTATGTGTGGCAACCAAAGAATGGCGTTGTCGATTCTATTGTTTGTCCATATTAAAAGAAATTCGCGATTTTTGGCGTCAGTTGCGCCGCAATAATTACGATGTCGTGTTTGATTTGCAGGGAAATGTTAAATCTGGATTAATACTTTCCCAGGTAAAGAGCCGACAAAAAGTTGGATTCGGTAAAAAATCAGTTCCAGAGTGGCCAAACACCTTTTTTACTAATAAACGTTTTAATCCGCCTGCTGGAGGAAATATCCGTGAAGACTATCTTGCAGTAGTTAAAGCTTTTTTCAGTGATACTACACCTTGCGCGGTATCGAGTCCAAGCCATAGTAATAAAGTTACTTTAAAAATATCAGATATACAGAAAGCAGCTGTTCAATCAGTTTTGCAAAATGTTTTCTTTGAAGGTCATTTAAAAGTAGTTATTTGTCCCGGTTCTGCTTGGCGCAATAAGCAAATGACCCTAGAGGCATTATTAGTTTTTTTGTCGGGCGTGCAGGAGCATCTTAGGTGTCATTTTCTATTTCTTTGGGGATCATTTGAAGAGAAAGCTCTCGTGGATCAATTGCATGAGCATTTTATGCGCCATTCTTTAGTTATTGATCGCATGAGTTTGCCAATGGTTCAGAACTTGATGATGGAAGTTGATTTAGTGATAGCAATGGATTCGTTGCCTTTACATTTGGCTGGGACAACTTTAACGCCCTCATTTAGTATTTTTGGCCCTTCGCTTGCTCAAAAATATAAGCCGATAGGTCCACAGCATTTTGCCTTTCAGGGAGCTTGTCCCTATGGAAGCATTTTTGAGAAGCGTTGTCCAATTTTGCGCACCTGTCCGACAGGTGCGTGTATCCGCGAATTAGCAGGAGATGGAGAATTAATTATAAAATTTCGCAATTGGTGGGATTCTTATAATCGTGATAATTGTAAAGGAAAATTCTGATGCTAGTAGATCTATCGCCTCTTAAAGTAAAAAATTTTAGAAGACTTTTTTTTGGACAATTAATCTCTGCTTTTGGGTCGCAGTTAACGGCAGTGATCATTCCCTTCCAAATATATTTTTTAACTAATTCAGTATTTTGGACAGGATTGATTAGTGGTGTAGAATTTATTTTCCTGTTTATTTCAAGTTTAATTGGGGGTGTGCTTGCAGATCGCTTTGATAAAAAACGTGTTCTGCTCATTGCAGAAGCAATCCTTTGCTGTATTCCAATTGGACTTGCAATTAACGCATCTTGGGCAACACCTAGTTTAGCAGTTATTTTTTTTCTAGCAGGATTTGCTTCTTTTATGAATGGGTTGCATCGCCCTGCTTTAGAAGCTTTGACACCGCGTTTGGTGAAGCCTGAAGATCTTTCTAAAGTCAGCGCCCTCTCACCCATGCGTCATATACTTACTACAATTTTAAGCCCATTAATTGGAGGCGTTTTAATTGTTAGTATTGGACCTGCAGCAACGTATACCTTAGACGCGGCAAGCTTCTTGATTTCCTTCTTATTTTTGCTGAGCATTAATTACAAAGGAACCACTCAGACAGTTGTCGCGCACAAAGTAACCCTCAAAAGTTTTTTTGGTGAGTTAGCGGAAGGAAAGCGTTATTTGCAGTCTCGACCCGATATATTAGGAAGTTATGTCAATGACTTCATTGCAATGGTTTTTTGTAATCCCGTGGCTTTATTTCCCGCTTTAGCAATCGCCTTTGATCAACTTGATGCCTTAGGCCTTCTTTATGCCTTGCCCTCGACAGGAGCGCTTTTAATGACAGTTTTCTCGCGATGGACTCTTAACATACGACGTTGTGGAGTTTTTATAGTTATAGCTGCAAGTTCTTGGGCTCTTTCAATGTTATGGGTAGGGACAGCACCGAGCTTTGGTTTTATTTTAGCGGGTTTATTCTTTGCCGGCTATTTTGACATGATGAGCGGCATATTCAGAACGACTATATGGAATGAAACGATTCCGGAGGCTGTGCGAGGCAGGATGGC
>JACDGH010000332.1 GCA_013815395.1 Parachlamydiaceae bacterium | reverse complement strand
AGACAATAGATATGATATTACTCATAATTACCCCTCCAGTGTTTTGTTGATCTAAAACACTATTTAACGGAGGGGTCTTTTTTTTTCAAATCACCTGAAATCCGACATAGGAACTCTGCGTTTCCTCTTAGCCTCTAAAACGTATAAAAACTACCCTAAGAAATCCCGCCCCCAATTCTTCAAGAACCATAATTAATTAAAATATTAGGGTTAGGTTTGGGGTTGTCCCCGCCCTCCTGGAGATGGCTTTAATTTGCAAAAAAGCCATCTCAAGAATATGAAAACTTATAAAGTTCTTAGTTTTGCTATGGAATTATTCAATGCTTGCGCATCGCGAATACTTTCTCCAGTGGAAGATTCTATGCCATACTTAAATATCAACGATCCAGTGCACAATAATCCGGTTCCAATTGCAATAGCCTGTATTGCAGGAAGTGTAGAGCAATATCCGGCCACATATGAGGTGCAGGATGCCACGACTCCGCTTTTTAAATACAAACCAATTAGTTCAGAATCTTTTGTTCGTTTACAGATCCGCTCTGTTAATGAAGCTGTTTGTTTAGCCTCAGTTATTATCAATTCTTCTTGCGGTTGCATTATTTTAGAAAAAGTGTCCAGGTCATTATTAAAGCATTTGATTTCATTCAGTTTGCTCTCCGCGTCCCACAATGCATTAAGGTTGGTAGCAACATAATAAAGTCCTCCTAAAGCTATTCCCGTTGCGGCGACAGCTAAAGCAACTCCGCCGTCATTCTTTTCACTGTTTCTTCGGTTACTAGTATTACAACTGGTGTTTCTATCTGACACAATGACTGTCGTGGGACGGGAATAATACCAAGGCATCCAAGATGAGGAATCATGATAATGGTAATGTTCATGGGCACTATTTGGTACTTCAAAAGAAGTTGGTTTTGGGCCTAAAATTTCACTAGCCAGAGAGCTCGCCTTGTATGCGAAATCATTGATTTTTCCTCTGATAACGCCAGAAATTGCGTTTGCTGGCTGTGGCTCAGGATATGCTCTTGCTGCACCTATGCTGGCTTCTGGGACGTTTGTAGTGAATGTCGTCATTGTTTTCTCCTTATAATTGTTAGCTTAAGATTTAATTTCTCCTGCATTTTAAACCGACTCTCATAAAGAATTTATAAATTTTTTGTGAAGATTAAATTAATTTTATAAACATATATTTGTCAATTACTTAAAAGTAATAAAACATTGTTTAAATTAGAAGGACAAGTTATACTTAAAATAGGTGATTATATTTGTTTTAATCTACTTACTATCAATGGTTTAAATGATTTGCGGGGGGTTATTTCATGCTTTTTTCAAAATTATTTTGGGGCTTTTTTATACCCTCAACAATGTCTTCCATTTTGTTTTTCAGCAGCTTATTTGCAGCGGAGAATGAACTACTGCAGCCAAAAGACGTTAATAAAGTTATGCAGCAAATTTTTGATCAGCATGTGGATAAGAAGGAAATGAGCGATTTAATTTTAAGAAAATCTTTTAATATTTATATCGATCAATTTGACCCTAAGCGTATTTATTTGACTGAGAGTGATGTGCAACCTTATTTACATCTCAGTGATTCTCAAATTGGCAACATCATGCGTCAGTATAAAAACCATGAATATACGGAGTATCAGGATCTGAACAATACCATCCAAGCTTCCATTCAAAAGGCCAGAAAAATACGGGGACAAATCATACAGGAAAATCCTCAGCAACTTTTTCAAGCTAGCTCAAGTTTAGCGGTAACGGATTATGAAGATTGGCGCGATCCCGATTTAAAACTTGTTTTTGCGAAGGACGATACCCAGCTCAAGGAAAGGATTCGCAAAGAAATCATTCATGACATTGCTGGAGAACGGAAACGGTATGGTGAAGCTGTCATATTGAGCCATCAAGCTCAAACATTTCAAATATTTGAAAAGAAATTTAGGGAGCATGAAAATCAATATTTGTTCACTTTGGAGAATGGGCAGCCGATGACCGAAGTAGAGAAGCAAAATGCTTTTTCAATGCATATCCTTAAATCCTTGGCTAACAGTCTTGACTCACACACCACTGTTTTAAACTCCTCTGAAGCTTATGATATGCGTCTACGTCTTGAAAAGAAGGTGGAGGGAATTGGTTTGCTTTTGCAGCAATCGCGTGATGGAAGTTTTTTGGTCTCTCAGCTTATTGAGGGAGGGGCAGCGCTGAAAAGTGGACAAATTAGACTGGGGGATAAGATTCTTGAAATTAATGGACAGTCTACTCAAAAAATGGCTTTAGATAATGTGATGGGATTGTTACAAGGAAAGGTGGGTGCAAAAATAGCGCTCGCAGTAGAACGCAATGTGGATAATACCATTAAAACCCTTAATGTATTTCTGGAAAGCGGATCAATCGATGTCAATGAGGATCGCGTTCAAGTTTCTTTCGAGCCTTACGGAAATGGAATTATTGGGAAAATTAAGCTCGACACTTTTTATCAAAGCGATAGTGGAATTACCAGCGAAAATGATATACGCGCTGCTATTAAAAAACTCGATAAACAAGGTAATTTACATGCTTTAATTCTTGATTTTAGAGAAAATAGTGGCGGTTTTTTATCCCAAGCTGTCAAAGTTGCCGGATTGTTTATCA
>JACDGH010000331.1 GCA_013815395.1 Parachlamydiaceae bacterium | reverse complement strand
GTCATTGCTCGTCGATTGGTAGAGGTCATGCAGCAAACAGCCATGCTAACTACCTTTAATGAGGTCGACATGTCGGCAATTATGTCCCTTCGCGAACTCTACAAAGATTCATTTTTAAAACTTCACAAAACAAAGTTGGGCTTTATGTCCTTCTTTGTTAAAGCCAGTGTGGCTGCCTTAAAAACTTTTCCTGATGTCAATGCCTATATTGATGGGGATGAAGTTGTTTACCGTGAATATTTCGATATCGGTGTTGCTGTGGGTACCGAAAAAGGAGTGTTCGTTCCCGTCATTCGCAACTGTAATGCTCTTTCGTTTGCAGGCATCGAAGGTTCTATTGAAAGCTTTGCCAAAAAGGCCCGTGAAGGAGGACTCTCAGCTGGTGACTTGCAAGGGGGCAGCTTTACTATCACAAATGGGGGAGTCTATGGGTCCCTCCTATCCACTCCTATTCTAAATCCACCTCAGAGCGCTATTTTAGGCATGCATAAAATTCAAAAAAGGGCAGTCGTTGTTAATGATGAAATAGTGATTCGTCCAATGATGTATTTGGCCTTAAGTTATGACCACCGAATTATCGACGGAAAAGAGGCGGTTTCGTTTCTTGTAAATATTAAAAACCACCTCGAAGATCCGTCGCGTTTATTATTAGATATCTAGAGCGAATTGCAAAACTAGCAGGTTTTTATGGCACGTGAATATCAAGTGATGGTTATAGGGTCAGGTCCGGGTGGCTATGTGGCAGCTGTTCAGGCTGCACAATTAGGATTAAGGACAGTTTGCATTGAAAAAATGCCAACTCTTGGTGGAACGTGCTTGAATGTGGGATGCATACCTTCAAAGGCTCTTTTGCAATCTTCTGAATATTTTGAATTGATAAACAAATCGGTTAAGGAACACGGCATTGAAGTGCAGGGTGCTTCCTACAACTTAACTCGAATGATGCAGCGTAAAGAACTTGTAGTCAAAGGGCTTGTCGATAGTGTGGCCTCTTTATTTAAGGGTAATCATATAGAACGCATTCTTGGAGAAGCGCGTTTCAAAGATTCTCACACTGTTGAAGTCATTAATGGAAGCGATATTAAAACAATTGATGCTGATTTCATTATTATTGCTACTGGTTCTGAACCCATCAACTTGCCATTTTTGCCTTTTGATGATAAGACTATTGTATCATCTACAGGAGCTTTAAGTCTTGAGGAAGTCCCTAAACGCATGTTAGTAGTGGGAGCAGGTGCTATAGGACTTGAGTTAGCCTCAGTCTATAATCGCTTGGGAACCAAAATCACTGTCATCGAAATGCTCGATCGAGTTACCCCTACCATGGATTTAGCTGTAAGCAAACAACTGCTACAAGTGTTAAAAAAACAAGGTCTCGAATTCTATTTGGGTGCTAAAGTAACCGAAGCAATCAAGGAAAAGGAAGGGATAACTTTAGCTGTAGATTACGAAGGCAAACAGATGAAATTCCAAGGAGATGTGGTTTTAGTGGCTGTAGGACGCCGTCCTTATACCCAAGGGCTGAACTTGGAAGCTGCCGGTGTAACTATTTCACCGAAAGGTTTAATTCCGATAGACGGCAATTTTCGGACATCGCAATCTCATATATTTGCCATCGGCGATGTGGTAGATGGACCAATGTTGGCACATCGCGCATCACATGAAGGGATTGCAGTTGCCGAAATTATTGCCGGAAAACATTCGCATGTTAATTACATGGCCATTCCGAATGTAGTTTATACCCACCCTGAAGTATCTGCTGTAGGCTTGACGGATAACGAAGCGCGTGCGGCGGGCTTGAAGGTTATTGTTGGCACTGCATTTTTTCGAGGCAATGCGCGCGCGCGCTGTAGCGGTGACATCGAAGGCTTTGTTAAAGTAATAGGCGAAGCTGCATCTGGACGACTTTTGGGAATGCATATGATCGGGGCTCATTCTTCAGAAATGATTGCAGAAGGTGTCATAGCTATTGAAAAGAAAGCCACTCTTCAAGACATTGCCACGGCACCTCATGCGCATCCAACCCTTTCTGAAACAATTATGGAAGCTGCTCAAAATGCTCTTAAAGATCGATCTCAAACTTAATTTAAATTGTTGATTTTTTTTAAACACAAAACTTTCACAACACTAGGGCTTCATCTCCAGAGTTGATAAGAAGGTGCAGATTGCCTTAAATAGGTACTCAGGGCGTGTCCGAATATCAAGAAGGCAAAATCACAAAAGTCGCTTAAATTTTTTTACTTAAATTTACCCATCTAATATAGCCTTGCTTCCTCCCATCAACTTAATAAATATCAACTTAATTAATATTGTATTTAAACCTTGCATTATGTAAATTATGTTATATTTTATATTAAATCCTTCAAATAAAATAGGTAATAATATGATTATTTCAGATGCATTAAATTATTTTTCCGACAATTATTGGTACAAAGAAAAACCATTGGCTTCGGCTGAAATTCTTATCAAAGAAATTACTCAATGTTACCACAGCCAAGCTCTTATAGAAGAGGCGCAAAAAACAATTCAAGAGCTTGGAAGAGCTTCACTAGAAATACGCTTGGAGCAGCCAACTTCCCGTTTTAGGGCCGAGACGCAGGGTAGTATCATTAGAATCAATCCAAATTTAAGGG
>JACDGH010000051.1 GCA_013815395.1 Parachlamydiaceae bacterium | reverse complement strand
AGGCCTAAGCGCTCACTGCTTAAGACCCTGCTTGTTTTACTTGTCATAATTGTTTCAATCTTATTAATTTGTGCGGCCTTCTTGCCAACAATTATCTCCTCGAAGTGGGGAAACGATAAATTGGTAGCTTTAGCTAATCAAGAAATTCCTGGTTCGATATCCGTTGAAAAAATCTCGCTGAGCTGGTTAGGGCCTCAAGAATTGCATGGGATTATCTTAAAGGATTTACAAGACGAAACTTTACTTTCGCTTAAGAAGGGAGGCACACCATCTTAGCTTTTCCATTTGCTATTCAATCACATCTCTACTGCAGGTTTAGTGATAGAGTCCTTAAACGGTGTCTTATCGATCGATACTCAAGGAAATACAAATATAGAAAAAGCCCTTAACAAAGAATGCTGTCAATCGATCCTGCTGAAAAAGGATAAACCTATAACTATAGTTTTTAAAAATGTTAATGCACTTGTAAATAATGATAATATAAATAACCAACAGCACTCAATCCATCTGATTGGTGATACTTTACAAAATACCCAAAGTGGAAAATTTATTATTGATGCTCAGCTTAATGGACTCACCATTCAGCAATTGCTCAACATGGATCAGCAAACGCTGGAACGGCTCCAAGCTACGGATCAAGGCGTCTTTAAAATTAATGCCGAAATAGTAAACCTTCCCATAGCTTTAATTGATCAATTCATCACCTTAAAGCGTCCTGATTTAGCAGGTTTGTTACAAGAAGCACTTGGACCGCAGCTAAATTTAACTTTGAATCAAACAACCTCCTCAAAAGGCCTTGAATTTAGTTTGAATGCTCAGTCTGCTTTAATGCGCACTTCTATGGAAGCCACGATTAACGATAAAATATCTTTAAAAAAACCATTGTCGATTACTTTTAAAATAACTCCCCAACTTGTAACTAAACTCGTCGCGATCACTAAATCCCCTTCCACTTGGCAACTTGTTTCCCCCACTACAGCTGAACTTATCGTTGACACTTTTCAATACCCCTTGCATCTATTAGAGAACAAAGCCCTAGCAGATTTAGATCTCACCCCCCTTGCACTTAATGCCCAATTCAAACTTCAGCCAGCATCCTTAAGCAGCGGTAAAGAATTAGCAATCGATATTCAGCAATTAATAGCCAAAGCACAGACCGAAGCTGACAGGCAAATAGGGACTATAACTCTTGATGGAGACGCTAAAAATAATGGTATGCCATTTACTATCAATCTTAATGCTAACATTACAAAGTCTAAACAATTAGGTGATTTTGTTAACGATCTCTTTAGAAATCTCAGTATTCAGGGAAATCTCAAAGGTTTGCCAATCGCAGCTTTCGATAAACAAGCTGGGTTAGATGGACAATTAGTGCAAACAATGGGAGAAAGAGCTGACATTCAAGTTTCATTGCTGACTGAAAAAAATATGCCCGTAGCAACTGTAACCTTAAAATCGGAATTTATAGACATACCAAATCTTTCATTTGTTATTGATAAAGATGTTAAACTATCTAAACCAGCAGTCGCTAAAATCTATATATCGCCAAGTTTAATTGAAAAATTTACTCTTAAAGATAATCCAGAGGGACCTAGATTAAAGGAAAAGGTTACATCAGTTATTAAAATTAATAAATTATCTTTCCCCTGGAAAAACCCTCCTTCTAAAGTTCCACCCTTCTTTCTAGACACGCTTGCTATCGACGCTGATATTACCTTTTCATCTATTTTAATGACCAAACTTCCAACTATTGGCGATATCACTCTTAATGACTGTATTATGCGTGTTAGCGGCGATTCCCTATCACGCGCAGCCTACCTAGCTAGCGGTAGTTTTTCACAAATAGGAGAAGAAGGCCTTTTATATGATTTACTTGGAAGAGAAATTAAATTCACTGCCACCACAAATCTTAATTTAAAGCCAAATCAAAATGCAACCATCGATGCTCTTGAACTAAAATTGATCAGTTCCTTAGCTGAAATGAATTTAACTGCAACCGTAAATAAAAACTTAATAAAATTTGATTTTGACGGACTCACGCGTTTTGGTCAACAGCAAATCCTAGGGTCTTTTGCAGGAAATGCCCTCGTTGATAGTTGGTCCCAACAAGGAAATGCTGTTGATTTTAGCCAAGCCAACATACATCTCAATGCTAAAGCCAATAAACTTCCTGTAGCTTTCATAAGCGCCTTTATCAAAGATATTAACTTTTCATCTTTGATTGGCGATTCATTTGAAACAAGTATTTCAGCAGACATCCAATTGGGCGCAAAAGCCTTTGGCAAACTAGCAATCAATTTACGCAGTGAACTTTTAGCAGGTTCAGGTGATTTTAAATACAATCAAGGAATCTTCTTAAACGACCCAACTAATCCAGCTCAATTCGATTTAACTTTGACACCTGAAGGATATGCAACTCTGCGGCAGCAATTGAGTGATGAAGCATCTAATTTTGCCCTCTCAGAACCTGCCCGCATGACGCTAAAATTGCGTTCCCTCAATATCCCATGGAAAGAAACTTCAACGCAAGCTATCCCATGGTGGAAATCAGCTATCGATGCCGATATAATTATCGACAAACTTGTGGGTGTGAACAATACCAGCCAAAGTAAAGTCACCTTAAATGACATTAAAGGCCACATTTTCAGTGAAAATATTTCAAAAAATATCATCTTTAATTTATTTGCAAAGGGACACACGGATACAGAACTTAAAACCTCTATAAATATTAATTCATTTTTGGAAAATGGTTTTACTAATAACGGATTGTTGAATAAAAATAATCTCTCTTTAAATCTTGATGCCACGCTTACGAATCTCCCTGTGCATTTGCTCTCTCAATTTGCCTGTGTCGATTCTAAAATGTGCCAAAAACTTGATGCAATTATCGGCGCGAATCTTGATGCAAAAATCAAGGGTAAAGTGCAACAAATGAATGGTCCTATATTTATAGAGTTAAAAGGAGTCCATAGTCATACTTTATTAGATGGTCAAATTTCCGATGGAACTTTATTCCTAAATAACAATTTCTATGCAGAATTAGCAGTCACTCCACAGCTAGGAAAGTATGTTTTGCAAGATCTTATTCCCTTTCTCAGCGGAATTTTAAGATCTGACCAACCCTTAAAACTATCTATGGCCAAGGAAGGCTTTTCAATACCCCTAAGACAATTTGCTATTGAAAACATTTCGATCGGCAGTGCTGCATTAGAGCTCGGAAAAGTACACTTTTCTAATCATGGCCAATTAGCAAAAATATTGAGCCTCCTTACAACTTCTTCTGCAAAAGAAATTAACGTATGGCTGACTCCTACCTATTTTTCATTAATCAATGGTTTATTCACCTTGCAACGTGTTGATATGCTAATCGGTGATCGCTACCCCATCGCCGCTTGGGGCAAAGTAAATATTCCGGCAGATAACGTGAATATGGTTATTGGACTTTCTGGCGCTGCTATAAGCAAAGCGTTTAATGTGTCTGGAATTAAAAAAAGCTATGTGCTCCAGCTACCCCTGAGTGGTACAATGAAAAATACTAATATTGATAAATCCAAAGCTGTAGCTCGCTTAGGCGCACTTGTCGCTCAAAGTCAAGGCGGCCCGTACGGTCTTGTTGGCACAGCCTTAGATCTTGCCAGCGGAGGATCTACTGAAGAAACCCCTCCACCTTCAACCACAAAACCTCTTCCTTGGAGCACAATAATGGATGATGAAAATAATCAAACTGACACTGCCACACCTGTTGATGATATTAAAAAGGCCCTACCCATCGAAGATCTAGGACGAGGGGCTGGAGATTTATTTAAGAAGATATTTAAAAAAAAGTAGAGAAACTTACACAAAGAAGATAAAAAAAAAGAAGCCAGAAGTCAGTAAGAGAGAAGTCAAGGTTTACCCACTGACTTCCGCCTTATGACTTCTGGCTTCTTGAATTAGAAAACTACCAGCCGTTATTGTCGTTACGACTGCCGTAGCTTCTGTTTCCTGAAGCTGCGCCGCCACGGAAATCTCTACGCTCGCCACGATCGCTACCACGGTCATTACCGCCGCCGCCGCCGCCATTTCCACGATCGTAACTACCGCCAGCTGGACGATCAGTACGTTCTTGTGCTAAGCTAACGCGCATGTTGCGATCTAAGTGTGGTTTTTCGTTGAGGTTGTTGATTGCGTTTTGTGCATCTTCAGGGCCTTCCATTTCGACGAAGCCGAAACCTTTAGATCTGCCGGTATGGTCTGTGATGATCTTAATAGATACCACTTTACCATAAGCTTCGAAAACTGGTCTTAATGTGTCTTCGGTAGCTTTCCATGATAAATTACCGACAAATAGTTTTTTCTTCATACTTAACTCCAAGTTTGGATGAAAATTGTTTAAATAGCACAGACTGCTATGAAGAGTTTCCTTATTCAAAAACCAATCGCATTCGGATTAAGTGCGTAAAATCGCACAATTCCTAGACACGCAGGTATCGCCCCAGTTTGAGAAGATTGTTTGCGACACGATGTGATCGAGGGAAATAAACAAAGTTTTTGATCAGAAAAGGACTGAAAAACCGAAAATTTAAATCCAAACAAGGTTCTCTACTTGAAACTTAATTTAATAAGTTTCCGTGGACTAATCCGCTGGGTTTTCGCTTTCGCGAAATGTGAATAAGTCAGCAACCTCACTTATAATTTGCACTTATCTCCATATCATGACAGATAGCCTATTTCAAGTCTAGATATTTCTTTTATTTTTTACATAGTTTAAATTTTTGAACTCTTTAAAATCAAAGATTTTCATAAAACTCTTCTCAAAAATCAAGTAATGGATGATGAAAAAACTAAAAAAAAATGAAAAATGGATTTAAAGGAGTAGAGTAGAGGGGGGGGGGTCTCCCGCCCTCTCTACTCTACTCCTATATACCTATATGCTTCTTCAACCTACCCTTCCTAGCATTTTTTTGTATCTGTTTTTATTGATTCTAATTAGAATATAGAGCTAATAAAATAGATCTAGACTTCTTAGTTCCAACAGGTCTCAATGTCAATATCAACCGAACCTCCAGTATTTACCGTCAGTCAACTGAGTCATGCAATTAAGCACTGTCTTGAAGGCACCTTTCCCTTAATAAATTTACAAGGCGAAATCAGCAATTGCAAGCTACATACTTCCGGTCACTTGTACTTCTCTCTTAAAGATGCTAATGCACAAATCTCTGCAATTATGTATCGCCCCGATGCTATGCATTTAAAAACCGTTCCAAAAGATGGCATGCAAGTGATTGTTCGCGGTGACATTAACGTCTATCCGCAGGGAGGGAAATACCAGATCATCGTGCGCGATCTTCGGCCCGTAGGGATAGGTGAGCTTTTATTAAAACTCGAAGAATTAAAAATAAAATTACATAAATTGGGTTGGTTTCGAAGTGAACACAAAAAACCGCTCCCTAAGTTACCGCAGCGAATTGGAGTTGTTACTAGTCCGACTGGTGCCGCTATCCAGGACATGCTTAATATTTTAAGTCGTCGATTTTCTGGATTCCACCTCATCTTAAATCCGGTCAAAGTGCAAGGAGAGGGAGCTGGAAGAGAAATTGCCCAAGCTATCGAGCAATTCAATACGTTTAATCTGGTCGATGTCATGATCGTCGGACGTGGAGGAGGCAGCATTGAAGATCTATGGGCATTTAATGAAGAGATTGTCGCTGCGGCAATTTTCCACAGTCGTATTCCCATCATCTCGGCTGTAGGACATGAAACAGATCATTGCATTGCAGATTATGTTGCAGACGTAAGAGCTCCCACACCATCAGCTGCAGCAGAAATTGTAATCGCAGAAAAGTCACAGCATTTACAACACTTAATGCAGACGCAACGACGTATGCAACAAACTGTCATCCAATTGATACGTCAAGACCGCCACCGACTTAATGGACTCATTCGCCAACCGTTGCTACAATCCCCTTTTGGCTTGCTTGGACCTTGGGTGCAAAAACTTGATAGCTTGCGAAGCGATGCTGACGAGACCATTTTTAGATCTATTGAAACCTATAAGCTAAAGCTTGAATCAAAAACTCAACAACTTCATTCATTAAAACCCACAGCAAAACTTGCTCATTACAAACAGCAATTAGGAATCTTGGAAAAAAATATTAAACAAGCTATTGCACAAAAAATTGAAGGGCGACGAATCCAATTGGCTCATTTCAAAGAATTAGTACATGTCAAATGGAAAACATTGCAAAATCACCGCAGAGCTATTTTTCAAGAATCTATTCGATATAAAAGTCTTGATGAGATATGGCAAAGAATTATTAAGCAGAAAAGAGAGCGTTTTGAAAACATTAAAATATCTTTAGATATTGTTAATCCAAAAAATGTATTAACCAAAGGGTATTGTATTCTTTTCTCCGAAAAAACCAATTCTGCAATCTCATCCGTTAATGAGGTGCAAAAACATGATGACGTGCGCATTTTATTGGGTGATGGAGATCTAAATGCAATAGTAACAGGCGTTAAGCCAAAATGAGACATGGCTTAATGCTGTACTCATTTCCCTAAATAACGCATTTTTTACTATCCTTTCAAACAAACAATACTCTGTCTTTAAAATAAAGAAAGCATCTCCCTGCTCGCAAGTAGGAGGTATATTTTTTTAACTTCTCAATAATAGAAAATTCTCCAACTTACACAAATAGAAAATTCCCCAACGTACACTTTTTCCATTTATAAGCAGTGTTTCAACCTCCCTCTATCGTTACACGCTCAAATTACTCAGTCATAAGTTTTTTGATACCTAAAATCAAATATGGTCTTAATAAAAAATTATCTCAATCTTTATATAAATTAATTATCACTATTTTATAATTAATACTACAAATTGAGACAAATATTAACAATTTTAATAATAATAATAATAATAATTAATCATACTTAAGAGGCCTTGATGAATTGTGCTCCAGAAGATATTGACTTTTCAAAATGTTTTTTTGCGCTTGCTATGAGCACTGCACTTGCGCCTTTGGCTGTATGTGCGCATGAATGTGGACACGCTCTCTCATTCAAATTATTTTTTAATAACGCTGCCCCAAAAATTAAATTAGATAATTATGGATTTACTGGATTTTGCTCTCCTGGAATTCCAATGAAAGATTTAAAAACATCTCAATTAGGAAAATTAATAGGGCACTCAAGATCTCTGACTATTACATGTGCGGCAGGTTGTCTAGTTCAAAAAAGTTCCACTGTAGCGCTTAGCTTTTTGTTCCCTAAGTTAGCTAATTCTACCGTTTCAGACTTAATGATAATATTATATGCAATTTCAGCATTATCTATAAAAGCTCTTTATACAGGAAAAAAAGAAGATGTAAGGAGGTCGGAACAAGGAGACGATTTTCTTATAGTAAGAATGCATTCTGGACTTTTTCCGACCTGCGTTCTAATCACGACATTATTAGGACTTTCACTTCTATCTATATATAAAGATGTATCGTGCTAAATAATTTACTATAGTGATTTAAACTCTTTGATAATACAAAAAATTTCTTGACTTAAACGAAGAAAAATATTAACAGAAAGTTTCTGTATTTCCTTTTCTAAAAAGGCATATTCAGCTATAACATCTGTACATCAGATAGAAAATATATCGGACCACTTATTTTATGGGCTAATGATCCTTAAGTGCAACAATTACAGAGATTAAACTAGATTGAAAAAAGAAGAACCCTCTAATTCAGAAGACACCCAATCAGAAAAAAATTTCGAAGCCGCTTTTGCTCGCCTCGAAGAAATTTTAGAACGCATGAATTCAGGCTCCATAAGCCTTGACGAATCCCTTAAGCTATATCAAGAAGCGGATGAGTTGGTAAATCTATGTAGCAAACGACTCAATGATGCAGAACGAAAGATCGAGATACTTATCAAAAATCGCGGTGGCGAACTTGCCCTAAATGCTGATAATAAACCCATGACGCAAGATTTCATGCCGCCTCAAGGGGCGGGGAAAAAATAACCTCTAACTCGAATGAAAGGAAATATTTTTGATGAGCGATTTGATACTTCCCTCCATTCATTCCCCTGCAGATATCAAACAGCTTTCTATACCAAAACTCAATCAGCTCGCCTCTGAAATTCGCACCCGAATCATCGAAATCCTTTCTGTTAATGGAGGCCACCTAGCCTCTAACTTGGGATCTATAGAACTGACTATTGCCCTGCATAAAGTCTTTGATTCACCTGATGATAAATTAATTTGGGATGTGAGCCATCAAACTTACACCCATAAAATTCTCACCGGTCGCGATGATCAATTCCATACAATCCGAAAACATAAAGGGCTATGCGGATTTAGTCACCCCAAAGAATCCCCCCACGACCACTTTTTGGCTGGTCATGCCGGTACGGCCCTCTCTCTCTCTTTGGGACTTGCCAAAAATCGAGACCTATCCCAGCGAAACGAACATATTATTCCTATTATTGGCGATGCAACATTGACCTGCGGAATGTCTTTAGAGGCACTCAACAATGTTCCACATGACTTAAAAAAATTCATTGTCATATTAAATGACAATGCCATGTCGATCTCTAAAAACGTGGGCGCAATCACACACATTCTCAGTCGTATTCTCAGCAATCCAATCACAAATAAAATATACCATGAATTGGATACTATTGTCTCAAAGATTCCAAGTTATGGAGCTATGATAGCTAAGCAAGGTCACAAGATCACTGAATCATTGAAAAATCTTGTTAGTCCAGCGGCTTTTTTTGAACAATATGGGTTGTCTTACATTGGCCCGGTTAATGGACATGATATTAAAAAGCTTGTTGATACCTTTGAGGCATTAAAAGATTCTAATTGGCCTGTCATTATTCACGTGCATACGAATAAGGGACAAGGCATGGATGAGGCTATCAAAAATCCAGTTTCCTACCACGGAGCCAAACCTTTTGATATTGGCACAGGAAAATTTCTGCCGAATAAGCAAACACAACCGACCTTCCCAAAAGTTTTTGGAACTCATTTGCTTAAAATGGCCGAAAATGATCCTTCTCTAATAGCTGTAACCCCCGCTATGTCTGCAGGATCAATGCTTGACGAATTCATGAAAAAATTCCCTGATCGTTGCTTAGACGTAGGCATAGCAGAAGGACATTCAGTGACCTTTTCGGGTGGCCTAGCTTATGGCCGTAAGATGAAGGTTGTCGTTTCAATTTATTCCACTTTCTTACAGAGAGCTTTTGACAATTTATTTCACGATGTGTGCTTGCAAGAGCTGCCTATCGTTTTTGCCATTGATCGAGCAGGCTTGGCTGGACCAGATGGATCCACGCATAACGGAATTTATGACATTTCCTTTTTGAATGCTATGCCTAACATGGTCATTTGCCAACCCCGCAATGGTCATGTCCTGAAAGAATTGCTAGAGTCATGTTTTTCATGGGGCCGCCCTGCTGCCATCCGCTATCCTAACATGGTTACCGAAGAACAGAATTCATCAATAATGCATCGTGAATTAGGCAAAGGGGAAATCATATCAGAAGGAGAAGATATTCTCATAATAGGTCTTGGCCACATGACCTCTACGGCTTTGCAAGTTAAAGAATTGTTAGCCAATAAAAATGGCATTTGTGTCACCGTATTAGACCCAATTTTCATTAAGCCTTTAGATAGCGAATTACTCTTCAAACTTCTACTTACTCACCAACGCATAGTCACTATCGAAGAACATTCTGTTGTTTCAGGAATGGGCTCAATCATTAATAACTTCCTCATGACGCAAGGTTATGGAAACATACAAGTGATCAATTTTGGCATTCCAGAATCTTTTATTGAACAAGGATCTCACGCTGAATTGCTTGATGAACTGTGCCTAACGCCGCAAAAAATTCATGCGCGCTTAGCTGCACATTTTTGTTTGTGCGATCAATCTCTTATACAAGCGTCCTTATGAAAATTGCACTTTTCCCGAATACACAAAAAGCGCACTCAATTGAAATTGGAAGAAGTATTCAAGAATTTCTTCAAAATAGAGGAATCTTAGTTTTTGCAGAAGATGAAGTTGCAGCACAAATGCACGCTTCTCCCCTTTCGGATGCCACCCCTGCTTCTATTGATTTTATTATTTCAATGGGAGGTGATGGGACCATTCTTCGCCTTGTACATAAACACCCAGAACTACACGCACCTATCTTAGCCATCAATTTGGGAAGCTTTGGCTTCATGGCTGATATTCCACTCAATGCAATTTACCCCAGCTTGGAAAACTTACTCGCAGGCAAATACACTATTAAGCATCGAATGATGATGGAAGGGCTAACTGTCGACAACACCATTAATTATGCCGTTAATGAAATCACCATTAACCGAGCACAAAACCCGTGTTTGATTGATTTGGCTATTTATGTGGACGATAGATATCTAAACACTTTTTCAGCTGATGGAGTCATTTTAGCCACCCCTAGTGGTTCTACAGCTTACTCTCTGGCGGCAGGAGGCCCCATTTTAACTCCTGAATTAAATGCTTTTGTCATAACACCAATTTGTCCACACACGATTTCTAATCGGCCCATTGTTTTACTACCTGAACGGAATATTCGCATAGAATATATAAGCCCTTATAGCCCTGTAGATGTCATTTACGATGGATTTCCTTGCGCTAGACTTAATACTAACCAATCAGTAGATGTGCAACGTTCTAATCGCACATTCTCTTTAGTTGCCATGCCTGATCATGATTTCTTTCTAACACTGCGCACCAAACTTGGCTGGGCCGGTAAACTCAAAGCGTCCTTTTAGGTTTTTTCAATACCACACTTTTTTTTCTTTCAAATTTTCAATTAATCCATATCACTTGATTTCAACAACTTAGACTACTAATCTTCAAAAAAATGATTAGTTAGTCAAAATTGTTCTGGAAGAATTATCTATTAAGGCGTATTTAAAAAAGGTAAATCCTTTTTTATTGGTCAGGCTTGGACCCAAAGAGCTTGAGTATGAAAGCATGGATCGAAGTGGTCTATCCGATTATAAAGGTCAAATTTCCATTAAAACCAAAAAGACAAGGAGTGTCTATATGAATTTAGTTAAAACTCTCGCTTCAATGGCCGCGCTATGCACAGCTGTTGTTATGTTAACAAGCTGCTGCTGCGATCGCGATCCTTGCTGCGCACCTCCACCACGTGCATGCTGCCCTCCAAAAGTATGCTGTCCTAAGCCAACATGCTGTCCTCCTCCAGTATGCTGTCCACAACCAGAACAACAACAATGCTGCCCTCCGCAGAACTGCTGCTACTAATAGTTAGTGGATTTTAAAGAAGGAGGTGCTTTTCCTCCTTCTTTAAAATATTTTTAGAAGAACCACGATCTAGACTAAAAAATCAAAAATTAGAATAATAAGCCCGATAAGGAGTTAATGATGACAAAGCTATCGCTAATAACTCTTACAAGTCTACTTTCCTTATTACTGATGACAGGATGTTTCTGCATAAAACCATGCTGCCCATACCGTCCTTGCCCTCCAACACCATGTTGCGATATGAAGCCTACTGCTTGCCCTCTGCCGCATAACTGCGCAAAGCCTAGCAGTCCTCAGGCAAATAGTATTCAACAAATGTCATGTTGCCCCCCATCTAATAATCAACAAGCACCGTTCCAGCAAGGTAGCTGCCAACAAAACTCATGCCAACAAAGTGATCCTAACCATTGTCATCACTGTGTGCCCTATAAAGATTGCCCACATGATCCGAATTACCATGACATGGATTAATCCTTAGAGATGAGGCAGCAAACGAAACCTTAGAGAAAATTTTACCATGACCTTAACCTTAAAGGAGTCTTGAATGAGAAAACAACTAGGAATTTTCACCTCGTTGCTTTTTTTGTGCGCGACAGCATTCTTATGGGTCAGCTGTTCCAGCAATCGTTGCTGCGACGACAGATCTATTAGCGAGCCTAGCTGCCAGCCTGTTAATGAACAGCCCTGCCAGCCTGTATGTCCACCACAATGCAACCCAACACGCCCACCGCCTGTTTATCAACCTGTTTGCCCTCCACCAGCGTGCTTACCTACCTGCCCTCCCCTAGCATATCAGCCTGAATTCACTCCTACTTATTCTGCATACAGACCTGAATGCCCACCATCAGTTTATCAACCTTTGTGCCCTCCTCCATGCCCAGAGCCTCTTTGCAGACCAGCACCAAGGTGCCACTATCCAACAAGCAACGAATTATGCTGCCGCGATGGGATCATAGTTTCTGCAAAAAATCCTGGTATGTGCATGCTTGGTGATCAATACCCTCTAGAATTAGACATCAAAGCTTGCGATGATGTATGTGATGTTGTTGTGACAACACACCTCCCAGAAGGTGTTACTTTTATTAGAAGCCAGCCCGAAGCTAAAGTTGATGGTCGCAAACTTACTTGGAACATTGGCCCGATGAAAAAAGGCGATTGCCGTCCAGCTAAAGTTTGGGTAAAGTGTGAATGTGAAGGTGAGCAATGCGCTTGCTTCTGTGCTACAGCTGTTCCTGTTAGATTCTGCTCATTGCTTTGCGCAAAGCCTGTTCTAACATGTGAAAAACATGGCCCAGATGAAGTTTGCCCAGGCGATCCAGTTCACTACACAATTACCGTTACTAACAGAGGCAGCTGCACAGCTGAAGATGTTGTTGTAACTGATAATGTACCAGAGGGGTTGGAGCATAGTAGCTGCATAAGAACATTGACTTACAAGATTGGCAGCCTAGAGCCATGCCAAACCAAAAAAATTGATCTATGTTTTACAGCGGTTAAAAGAGGCAAAATTTGCAACACAGCAGTTGTCACAGCATGCAATGCTGACTCTGTATCTTGCCAATGGTGCACATGTATTT
>JACDGH010000330.1 GCA_013815395.1 Parachlamydiaceae bacterium | reverse complement strand
AACAAAGGTGGACCCTGTAACTTACCCATAATCGTGGCAAAGAGCAAAGGCATTAAGACTTTTTTATGATTGGCGTTGAAGACTTCGGCAACTTCGCGAGAAGCTTGATTGATCCCGGTGCTGCCCCAATTTTCAAGCTCATCGAGTCTCCAAATAATTGCTTGCAGAAGCTGGCAAAGGTTTTCTGGGCTGATCGTCTTATTTGCAAAAAGTTCTGTAGTGTATCTAAGATGGTTGATAAAAAAGAAATCGCATAAGTCCATGAAATCGCCGAATGTCTTAATCCGTGCATGGCAAAGAGGCATCAATTTCTGCATAAATTCATCACTAAAATTCCATTCTTTGAGGCGTTCCCAAAGTTTATTTTCAGGGATATTTTTAATGAGATATTGTTGGTTTAGCCATTCCAGCTTTTGAACATCAAAGACAGCTCCAGAGACGCCTATACGTTTAAAATCGAATTCCCTCACGATATCCTCTAGCGGATACACTTCCCTATCGCCGGTCATACTATATCCCATCAATGTCAAGAAATTCAACAATGCTTCTGGTAAAAACCCGCTATCGCGGTAGTAGAAAATAGAAGTTGGATTTTTGCGCTTGGATAATTTTTTACCATCTTTGCCAAGTAATAATGGCATATGCATGAATGTGGGTGCTTGCCAGCCAAAGGCTTCGTACAAATAAACGTGTTTCGGTGTCGAACTCATCCATTCATCACCGCGGATCACGTGTGTAATTTCCATTAAATGGTCATCCACAACGTTGGCTAAATGATAAGTTGGAAATCCGTCTGATTTCAAAAGGACTTGGTCATCGACATCAGCCCAGGGGGAAGTGATGCGGCCTTTAATGGCATCATCATAAACACATTCTCCGATCAGCGGCATCTTTAAGCGAACGACAAAAGGCAAGCCAGCGGCTTCCTTTTCCTGTATTTCTGCGACGCTCAAATTGCGGCAACGGCGATCGTAGCCTTGACGCCCTCCTTGCTTAGCAAGCACTTGACGCATTTCTTCTAAGTCTTGGGTGGTGCAAAAACATTTGTAGGCTTTGCCTTTATCGAGTAAATCATGGCAATGCTTGGTGTATAGATCAAAGCGCTCTGATTGACGGTATGGGCCGTAGGGGCCGCCGACATCAGGACCTTCATCCCATTGTATTCCGGCCCAGGAAAGGGCTTTATAGATATTTTGTTCATATTCGGGACGACTACGTGAGCGGTCAGTATCTTCGATACGCAGTATAAATTTGCCCTGGTAATGACGAGCAAAGATTTGGTTAAATAAAGCAATATAAGCGGTACCAACATGTGGGTCGCCAGTAGGGGATGGAGCTATGCGAACGCGAACTGTCATAACAATTACTTTCTTCCTTAAGCTATTTGGGTTTTGTTTCATGCATTAAATAAAGCAAGTCTCTCATGATATTCTCTGTCTCTGCAAGTTGCAAATCATTTTGCACTTCTTCTGAAACTTCTTCGTCGACATCGCCTTGTTTTTTCAATTCTTTAATAAATTTTTGGTAACTTTTGTTGTTTTCAATGCGTATGGCAGAGTTTTTTTTCAGTTGTTCCATGTATTTATCATACGTATGAAGTTGGGGTTGTAGTCCAAACTTATATAACATTTTAATGCGATCGCGCTGCAAATAGGGGATATCGGACAAATTATCATCAAAACTTGGTTCAATACTATCACTTCCTAAAGGGTACTTGGCAAATTTTTCCCCAATATCTGATTCGCTTAAAACGCCTGGCACATAAATATTAGAAGCCACCCCAATTAATTGGGGAGTTGTGCCTGCCACTGTATAGTAGCGACCGCGTGTTACTTTATATTCCCCTTGAGGATTAACTGCTTCATTTTTAGCGGTAGTATTCAGGGTAAATGTTTGAAATGAGCCTTTGCCAAAGGTGTGATCATCACCTACAACGATGGCACGTCCATAGTCCTGTAAGGTGCCTGTGACAATTTCAGAAGCCGAAGCGCTGGCGCGATTGATCAAGACAATCAAGGGGCCATCCCAAGCAATAGTGCTGTCAAGTTCGCGTAAATGCTGAATTGCGCCAGTATCGTCTTTAATCGATACGACCACGCCTTTAGTTATAAACAGTCCTGTCACACTGACCGCTTGGGTAAGTAAACCGCCAGAATTAGTGCGGAGGTCAAAAATTACCCCTTTGACATTATGGTCAGCCTTTAATTTTTCTAAGGCTTGCGCTAAGTCATCAGCCGAAGAGCTATCGGGATCCTGATAAAAAGAGTAAAGGCGCAAATAAGCGATAACTCCATCTCCAAATGGCTCAAAAGTGGCTTCATAACGGGTTTCTTTGAGGACAACCTGAGCGCGCTTAAGCGTGATATCGAGTTTATCTTCTTTTTTTTCGCCATCTTCCCCTATTTCTCGAATAATTGTAAGTTTGACAGGAGTGTTTTCAGCTCCGCGAATTAGATCGACAGCGTCGACAATATCCATGCCGACTACCGGCTCGCCATCGACGGCAATGATCCGATCTTTGTTCTTCATTTCCTTACTATTAGCTGCCGGGCCGCCTTCAATCATTTTAATAATGGTAAATCCATTTAAATCATCGCGCAGCTGTGCTCCTATGCCGAAAAGGCGTTGCTGCACATTGATCATAAACTGGGTGGCCTCATCTGGTG
>JACDGH010000050.1:11480-12941 GCA_013815395.1 Parachlamydiaceae bacterium | reverse complement strand
CACTTAGAGTGATATCTTGAATTGAAGGGCGCGGCAGAGCCGACGCACTCCAGGGGCTTCGCCAAATACAAATAATCTATTTTCTGCTATTCCCTTATTTTTCTGTCTTGCAATAATATTGAGTAAATGCATAGAATTATCCCCTTAAACAAGGGGCGTTAGCTCAGCTGGTAGAGCGCAACAATGGCATTGTTGAGGTGAACGGTTCGACTCCGTTACGCTCCATCCCTCGTTTATTTATTCTAACTCACTATCCATCTATTGCTCTATTCTTCTATTTCTCTTTTCATTTTAGTTGCCCTTCGCTCACAAAAAATGGTAGAATAATTTGTAATAGCCAGGGTAAAAAAAATTAGTATCTCCCCCCTTAAATAGTGCCAAGATCTTATTTAATCTCTTTTTACTGCCATCTTTCACTAACAGGTATAAGTATGTCTTTTTTCGAAGCTACGCCACTTCTGCCCGAGGATCCGATTCTAAATTTGCCGAACCTGTATAATAAAGATCCTCATCCCCATAAAGTTAATCTAGGCATCGGCACATATCATGATGCTGAAGGCAAACCCCTAATTCTAGCTTGCGTAAAAAAAGCTGAGGCGGCTCTAATTGGCAAAGAGCACTCCAAAGAATACTTGCCTATCCAAGGTATGGCAAGTTTTATCGAAACTGTTTCAAAGTTAATTTTTGCTAATCATCTTAATGAACCCCAGCAATGCTTTATCGCCCAAACCTTGGGTGGTACGGGTGCCTTACGAGTGGGAGGAGAATTTTTATCTCAAAGAAACAATAAAAGGATCTACATTCCAGATCCCAGTTGGCCTAATCATAAAGTAGTTTTTACACGAGCAGGAATGGAAGTTCATTCGTACACCTATTATGACAGAATCTCCCATACAATAAATTTTGAAGGTATGTGCGGCGATATTCAAATGATGCCGTCTGGCAGCACGATTATTTTACATCCCTGCTGTCACAATCCAACTGGCATAGACATCAGTTTTGAACAATGGAAAGAATTATCTGTACTGATAAAAAAACAAAAAATTATTCCATTCTTCGATTTTGCCTATCAAGGCTTTAAAGATGGGGTCGAAGAGGATGCTGGTTCAGTCCGTTATTTCGCATCACAAGGTCATGAATTGCTTGTAGCCAACTCTTTTTCAAAAAGCTTCGGTTTATATGGGGAACGTGTGGGGGCACTAAGTTTCATTACACATGAGAAAGACATTTTAACCAAAGTCGCAAGTCAAATTAAGCAAATCATTCGTGGGAATTATTCAAATCCCCCTACTCACGGCGCTAAAATTGTTGCCCATATTCTAGGCACCCAAGAACTAAAAGAAGAATGGTTGCTGGAATTAGCCTTGATGCGAAATCGGATCAAGCAGATGCGAAAAGAATTTTTTATCAAGCTAAAAAAGCACGTACCACAAAAGAACTGGGAATATATTGATCAGCAGC
>JACDGH010000050.1:0-11470 GCA_013815395.1 Parachlamydiaceae bacterium | reverse complement strand
AAAAAACTTATTCAACAGTATAGCATCTATTTACCCACTGATGGACGTATTAATATTGCTGGCCTTAACACTCACAACATAGACTATGTTATAAACTCTATAGGCAATGTCATCCGCACATGAGAAAAAGACCCCCACACGCTTATTTTATCATTATTTTTGCTCTTTTGTCATTGATGAGCCTTCCCAAACATTCCTCTGAAATATTGCGCGGATCCACTATTGCAGTGTTTGCGCCCGCCTGGCAGCATTTGATTGCCTTCAAAGACTTTTTTACGCAAGCAAATCTTAGCGGTGAAACGACCTCTAGTACACAAACTGAAGAAATTCAGCGCTTAAGCCTTGAAAATACTTTGCTTCGCAATGAAATTTTTCATATTAAAAAAGTGATGGAACAAGAACTTAAAACTCTTTCACAATTAGCAGCAATGCAAGATAGTGAGATTTCCAAAAATTCCATCTCTTTTATAAGAAAACGGCACCGTCAAGAGTTAAAAAAATTACTAAATATGCAATTAGAGGCCGTGCCAGCTAGAGTCATTTTTCGCTCAGAATCCTCGTGGAATAGTTCGTTATGGATCAATGTTGGTGAATCGACAAATGAAACCTTAGGACAAGTTGTCGTTGCCAAAAACAGTCCGGTGATCGTAGATATGGCCTTAGTAGGGGTCGTAGATTTTGTAGGAAAACATCAATCCCGAGTGCGTCTAATTACAGATTCAGGATTAACTCCTGCAGTTCGCGCATTAAGAGGATCTCCACAAACTTTATTAATCCAAGATAAGATTCACGCCATGCTGCAAGAAATGGAAAGCTTAAGAGATATCCTTCCCCCTTCTTCAGAAAACGAGGAATTGATTGCTTTGCTTACAAAAACCAAAGAGCGTCTCACACCCGGCGATCATACTTGGTATCTAGCTAAAGGTGAATTGCATGGGACTAGTAAGCCCTTGTGGCGCTCACAAAGCCTTCTTTTAAGGGGTGTAGGCTTCAATCACGATTTTGCCGACAGCGAAAGTCCTGCCCGAGATTTGCGATCAGGCAAACCTGTGGAAGTGGCGAGTAAAATACCCTCCATGCCTATTCTTAAAGTACAAGACTTGCTTGTCACCACCGGCATGGATGGAGTTTTCCCATCGGGCTTATTAGTTGCAGAAGTCAAAACTTTGCATTTTCTTAAGGAAGGCGATTACACTTATGAATTAGATGCCACCCCAATTCTAGGTAATCTGAATAACTTGTCCTTAGTGTTTGTAATTCCGCCTACCGGCTTTGACACTCAGGAGCAACCCCCTCTCATTGGATGGTAAATTCACCATAAGTGCACTCGGAGCGAGTTTCTCTAAACATTGCATCACTTTTTTTGCTGATGGCAGTGCATACACATGTAAGACAACCATTTTTGAGAAATAGGCTAAAAAATATTAAAAACACCCAAATTGCAAGTTTACTTCTTTCTTTAATACTATTTGTCGATGATTACTTTAGCTAACTCTTTGACCCTTGGCAATGTGTCATGACGCCGCTCACAGATAGTTTTCAAATCCTATGAAATTGGTCTTTCTTGACGATGCCATGGCCGCCTCCCTTTTTTTAGCCGTGTTAGTTCTCGAAAGACTAAAACAACAAGAACGGAAACAAATAAGTACCTCAGGCCTTGCAGTTGCCCTTCCAGGACTGCCCTTTAGCCTGGATTCGTTAGAGTTGCACTTCCAATGTTTTCAATATTTGCTTCAAGTACCTCAGGCCTGCAGTTGCCCTTTCAGGGCAGCCTTAGCCTGGGCTGGTTTATAGTTGCCTTTCCAGTGCTCTTAATTATCGCCTTTAATCAATACAATGCTAAAGGCGAATTAAGACATGTTTTTGTTTTTTTCTTCCAAAGTCGCTAAATCAAGAATCAAAAAACAAAAAACAAGACCCTTAACCAAAGGCCAATTTACCAAGAACCAATGACCTCAGAACTTTCGCAGGGCCGCAACGCCAAAGTATTCGTAGTCATACATGTCGGAGTTGACGTCGAGACCAGCCGAGGCGAAGCCTCCCACAACCATTTGATAGCCTTGAACATTCTCTTTACAGCGTGTATAAGTCCATGGCTTATCATTAAATAAGCGTGTTTTTGAATTATAAAAAAATTGTGCTAAAATACAAGTGGCAGCTTCTAGAGTTTTAGGAACTTCGTAACCTAAAGATTTATTACCCAAACTGGCAACAATGGTTTGTTGCTCAGCATAACTTTTATTTCTGCTTCCTGGAAGGATGTCCTTTGTCATCAACACCCAACGAGATTTGATTGGCTTATCTCCCAGTTCATCAATAATATGAGGTCCAGCAGATCTATAACCTTTATTATTTTGCGGAAAAAAGCGTTTAGCAATCTCCCCTAGCTTCTATAATGTAAAGGGCTTTCCGTCTATTGTAGCAGGAATGTAGACGAGCATATGAGTTTCGCTTATTTTCTTTCCTGAATAAATAGGGCATGGTCCATTCCAAATATCATAAAAATCGGGGGGAAGTGAAGGAGCTGGATCAACTCTTCCACAAAGAGCCGCCCATTCGCTTTCTCCAAAACATGGATTCACCTCCAAATAATCTATAACTATTTGCGTGATGGCCTGAGGGAAACTTTTAGCTGAATAAACGGCATCATTTAACCGTTCTCTCGATTTAGTATCTCCGGAAACCCATTCTGCTCCAGATCTTGTAATACAGGAAGACATTAACTTCACCTCTTATTATTTATAATTTTTTTTGATTTTGTCTTAAATGCAAATAAAGTCCAACATTTTTAATCCAGGTAAGTTTTTTTTTGTTTATTTCTAATGCGTTTGGCAAGATGAAACACAGGATTAAAATCCTTAGCGTGCTTTATATCCCGAATTCTGTGCTGACCCCTAGTACGTTACTTATCCCAAAAGCTTTGAAGAGACTGAAATCTCTGCTTTAAAGAGCTTTGAAACAGGACATCCAGTTTCAGCAGCCTTAACAGCAGCTTCAAATTTAGCTTTATCTGCATTGGGTATATTCACTACCAAATCAAGGTGACTTTTTGTAATATTAAAACCCTCGCCAACTTTTTCAAGTGTTATTGTCGCAGTGGTTTCTAATTGGGTGGGAATAAAGCCAAGTTTACCAAGTTCAGCCGAAAGTGCCATAGTAAAACAACCAGCATGCGCTGCAGCTAACAATTCTTCCGGATTTGTGCCAATACCATTTTCAAAGCGCGTAGAGAAAGAATATTGGGTTTGCTTGAGAACTCCACTTTCTGTCGAAACATTTCCTTTTCCATCTTTTAATCCACCTATCCAGATAGCCGAACCTTTGCGTTGCATAACTTAATCCTTTTTTTGGGTTTTGTGCACATATCCTTTAATCACGAACCTCCTTTTAATCTCATCTTTGCTTTTTTGTCCACTTTTTGTTATTGTGTCCGTTTTATGGCAATACTCTTCGTTCGCCCTTGAAATGTCTCTGAGGTAAATTATACCAAGTAGAAATAAAGGACTTCCTATGCAAACAATTGCTGAAACACCTGTATTTATTCTTTGTGGTGGCTTAGGAACGCGCATTAAGGAAGAAACTGAATTTAAACCCAAGCCTATGGTTCCTATAGGTAATCACCCTATCTTATGGCATATCATGCGATTATACAGTCGCTATGGCTTTAAAAAATTTATCTTATGCACAGGCTTTAAATCAGAAGTAATAAAATCATATTTTCTTAATTACACTTCGATGAATAGCGACTTCACTGTAGATTTAAAATCAAACAATGTAACTATCCATTCAGTTGACCATGAAGAGCCTTGGGAAGTTACTGTAGCTTATACAGGCGAATCTACAATGACTGGTGGACGGATTGCTATCGCGGCCGAAAAGTATTTAGGAAATGCCGAACATGCCGCCGTGACTTATGGCGATGGGTTATCAGATGTCAATTTGCGCTCCTCTTTTGAATTCCATCAAAGGCATGGCAAATTAGGCACCGTTTTAGGTGTCAATCCCCCTTCCCGATTTGGAGAAATTCTCGCAGAAGGAGATTCCATCGTGGCATTTTCTGAAAAGCCTGAATTTAAAGAAAAATGGATCAATGGTGGCTTTTTCTTTTTCCATCGTGACTTTTTTAAACGTTATTTAAAAAGGGATGAATCGTGTGTTTTAGAACGTAAACCTCTCGTCACTCTTGCTGAAGACCAACAATTACAGTTGTACAAACACCGCGGCTTTTGGGCGTGCATGGATACGCAACGCGACAGAGATCACCTTAATAATCTATGGCATGCCGGCCAGGCTCCTTGGTCCACCCCCTTTCCTGCCATTGATACTTTTTCTCTTCCGCGCATATTTCAAGAGCAATCAGGAAACTACCCATGATAAATGATTTCGGCGGCACTTTTGAAGGCAAAACGGTCTTGGTAACTGGTCACACCGGCTTTAAGGGATCATGGCTCTCTCTATGGCTAAAAGAATTAGGTGCTACTGTCATTGGGTATAGCCTGCCTGCTCCCACAACTCCCAGTCATTTTTCTGTTTCACGAATTCAGGCAGATGTCATAAGTGTAAATGGCGATATTCGCGACTACACCTTATTTAAAACGACTCTGGATCGCTATCAACCAGAAATTATTTTTCACTTAGCCGCACAGCCCATTGTCTTGCAATCATTTAATTCACCCAAAGATACTTTCGATATCAATGCAGGCGGTACTGTAAACATTCTAGAAGCCGCGCGCCATTGTCCATCTATCAAAGCTATGGTGATGGTCACTTCCGACAAATGTTACCAAAATCAAGAGTGGATCTGGGGATATCGGGAAAGTGATCTCCTAGGTGGCTCAGACCCTTATAGCGCTAGTAAAGGGATGGCCGAAATGGCTATTGCCGCATACCGCGCTTCTTACTCCTCCTCATCCCCTTTTCCAGCCATTGCAAGTGCTAGAGCCGGCAATGTGATAGGTGGAGGAGATTTTTCTGAATCGCGCATTGTTCCCGATTGCATGCGCGCCTTAATGGATAAACAGCCCGTGCGCCTAAGAAACCCTAACAGCACTAGGCCCTGGCTACATGTTTTAGATGCTTTAAGCGGCTACCTTAACCTAGCTGCCCATCTGATCAATAAAGGGATGGCCTTTGCCTCTGCCTGGAATTTTGGCCCTCTTGAACATCAAGCGATAAGCGTACAAACCTTGATCGAAAAGGGAATTAGCTTTTGGGGTGAAGGGGATTGGCTAGACATAAGTAATGCTGGAATTAAGCAAGAAATGAACCTGCTTCGCTTAAACTGGGATAAAGCCGCAGCCGGTCTTGAATGGTGCCCCACTTATAATTGTTCAGAAGCCATACAACAAACGGTAGAATGGTTTAAATGTTATGATCTCTATCGACGAGTGCCCTGCTCTTTGGACATGCACGAAGTCAGCCTAAAACATCTTTATGCCTATACTGCACACGCCAAAAGACGACTTCAAGCGTGGTCTTTAACAGAAAAGGTTGAATTAGATCCATGCCCGCAGCTAGGCTAAAGGAAGCTACACAATGATCTTTCATAAAACACCGCTTGAAAATGCCTACCTAATTGATATCGAAAAAAAAATCGATGAGAGAGGTTTTTTTGCGCGTCTCTTTTGCAATGAGGAATTTGCCAAACATGGCATTGAGCTTCACTTTATCCAAGCCAATAATTCCCTAAGTAGAGAGGCTTACACTTTGAGAGGATTACATTATCAGTTAGAACCTGAAGCTGAAGTAAAACTCGTGCGCTGCATCCAAGGTGCCTTCTACGATGTTATTCTTGATATGCGTCCCTTTTCCACAACTTTTGGTAAATCTTTTGGAGCTATATTATCTGCAGACAATAGGCAAATGATGTATGTTCCAAAAGGATTTGCGCACGGCTTTATAACACTTGAGCCTAATTCAGAAGTTCTTTATATGGTTTCAAGCCCCTATTGCAAGCATTTAGAAAGAGGAGTGCGTTGGAATGATCCATACTTTAATATTGACTGGCCTGCCACTCCTTTAGTGGTATCAGAACGCGATGCTGCGCATCCGGACTATAATAACGCCTATCATCTAAATCCTCATGCAGAAGTCCCATTATGAAGATCCTTTTTACTGGTGCCAGTTCCTTCTCAGGCATGTGGTTTATTAAAGCTCTGATCATGGCTGGGCACGAAGTTACGCCCATATATAGTTCTACTTACAAAGCGTATGAGGGCATCAGAAAGCAACGCGTGGACCAGATTCTTAAAATATGCCAACCTATTTTTGAAGCCCCTTTTGGGCATAAAACTTTTCTAGGGGTTATAACATCTTTTTCAAACTGGGATATCTTTTGTCATCATGCGGCAGAAGTTGCTAATTATAAAAATTCCGATTTTAATCCTATCGCAGCCTTGGCCAAAAACACATATAATTTACAAGAAGTGCTGCAAGTATTAAAGGCATCTGGGTGCCACCATGTAGCACTCACCGGGAGTGTATTTGAACAAAATGAAGGCGCGGGATCTGAGAATTTGAAGGCTGTTTCCCCCTACGGCCTTTCCAAAAGCCTTACTTCTGACACTTTTGCCTTCTATACTTCGACGTTACAGATGAATCTTGGCAAATTTATAATCCCTAATCCTTTTGGATCTTTCGAAGAAGCTCGATTTACCTCATACCTTGCAAAAAATTGGCTATCGCATCAAATACCTTCAATCAATACTCCCCAATATGTGCGCGATAATATTCCTATATCTTTGTTAGCCGCGACTTATGTTAAATTTGTCACACATTTTTCTAGACTCAAAGCTTTAGAACTGATTAAATACAATCCCAGCTTTTTTGCAGAATCACAAGCAGAGTTTACACAACGCTTTTCCCAAGCAATGCAAACCCGTTTCGCAATACAATGTCCCTATGAACTCAAGCTTCAAACCGATTTTAATGAGCCTCTAGTTCGCATTAATACCGATCGCATTGACGCGAATGAATTCCTTTGGAATGAAACCCAATTTTGGGATGAATTAGCAGACTACTACATTAAGATATTCGGATAGCTTTTTAAGTGAGTTTATTTATATGACACTTCATGCACCTTCCATAGGGGTTGCTGTTATCACGCACAACAGTAAACACCATTTATTAAATTGCCTGCCGCCCTTATTGCAATCTCCTCTCAAACCACGTGTTTTGGTGGTGAATTCTTCCTCAGCAGATGGTACGGTGGAAATGGCTAAACAACTTGGAGCAGAAGTCCTCGTTATACCCCGGCATGAGTTTAATCACGGTACCACCCGCGAATTAGCCCGGCGTTATTTGCAAACTGATATTATTGGAATGCTTACGCCCGATGCTTATTTTGTTGATGAAATGGCATTTGGAAAATTGATTGATCCCCTTCTTAAAAATAAGGCTGAAGTAGCTTATGCAAGACAAATTCCGCATACCGGGGCTGATTTTTTTGAAGCTTTTGCTAGGGAATTTAATTATCCTAATCAAAGCCATTTGCGAAGCTTGAAAGACATTTCTCAATACGGCGTATACACCTTTTTCTGTTCGAATTCTTGTGCAGCTTACTCCTCAAAAGCTCTAGATATTATCGGCGGTTTTTCTCCAGTGCTACTGGGTGAAGACACTGTAGCTGTTGCCAAATTATTGCGAAATGGTTGCAGCATAGCTTACGTAGCTGACGCACTTGTAAAACACTCTCATAGATATTCGTTAATTCAGGAGTTTCGTAGGAACTTCGATATAGGTCTAGCCAGAAAACAATATGGCGAGCTTTTACAAGCCCCTAAGGGCGATACACAGCGGGGCCTCGATTATTTACAAACTATGTTTAAACGACTTTTGGAAGATGCTCCATTCAAAATCCCTTATGGTTTTGCTCATATTGTTGTCAAATGGCTTGGGTACCGCCTTGGAAAAAGCAGTTCCCAGACTCCTTTATGGTTTAAAAAACTAATAAGCTCTCAGGATTTTTATTGGTCATCAAAAAACAATTAATTAAATAATTTAATTTTAAATAAAATTGGGTAGATTATGCAAGCAATGGATTCACATGAAAGAATTTCTTATTGGGCTGATTTTAAAGATCGCGATGATCTTATTACAAGGGTTTTAGGAGAGCAATCAGACTCAGTTGTACAAGACAACAACCTTGGGATGAGAATGAAACAAATTATTCAAAGATATCTTAATGTTCATAAAGATCAATTTTATGAACCAGACCTTCCAACCTTAAATAAACTTGAAAAAGAAATCAAACTGCAATCAGACTCTCTGTCGTTAGCCCTAAGTGAGACCTTTATAACAACTCATACCGCAATCAAAAACAAATCTAACTTTTTTAAGAAGCCTGCTGAAATTTACAATCTAATCTCGGAATATCTCTCATTAGAGGATATCATGAACCTTTGCGTATTGGGACAAGAGCCTTCTCCTGCAGTCACGACCCAGGTCCTTGCTAAAAGTACTGATGAAGATATTGATTTTTTTGTGAAAAATTTATTTCTAAAATCTGAATCTGATCCTGATACATCGACTGCCATGTTTCGTGCTTTTTTTAAACTTGCTCCCGACCAAATCCAGAAAAAATTTATTACTTTTTATGAATTGCAACAAAAAAAAGTACCCTCTTGACTAATACGTCATTTCATTTAAACGAATTTGGCTCAACATAATAAAATTGAAATCCTTAATATCTAAGGTAACCAAAGAACATGGGAAATCCAAAAAATTAAGAGGACTATTTTTAAAATAAAATATAGATCTATCTTTATCGAAAGTAAATGCTTGTTTTGAGAAATTATCACACAAAAAATAAGAAGATTTTTTACAAGGCATACTTGAAAAAAATACAATGTTCCACGAAAAATTTTCCTGAAAATGACAGCCTCGATTTCTTAAAGATCTTTCGATATTTTGAACAAATGGCGATTGAGAATCAAAAAATTTGCAAAGTGCATTTTGACATTGATCACAGCTATCAAGTGAAGAATATAAAATTACACCAAGCTTTTCTAAACTCCATTGCTCTATGCCGCTAAAGGCTATTTCTGGATTTAAATCCACCAAATCTTCGACAATTTTGGGATTGGCCTGCAAATATTTAATTAAGAGATGCTCGCTATGGGGTATTTCAAGATCGAGAAATGTATCAGCTGAGAGATAAAAAAAGTTAATCTCTCCTGTGCAAGCAAAACCCGCCTTGTCTCGACTGGCAAAATCAATTAATATTTTACGCTCCATTTCTTGCGTCAAATACATCTTTTTTTCTTGTGCATTCCAACAAATAATCCCATGCACGCATTTCAAAACTCCTTCAGGAGATGTTAATACACAAAATAATTGAACAAATAGATGGTTAACACACATGTAATCCTGTAATATCAATGCCTCCACTCCATCCAAAAGTTTACAGTGATCTTGAGGGATTAGAGAAAGGTAATTATAGCTCAAATTTTTGGCATCAGTGAAGTAAAGATTAACCGGGCGATCATCAAGATCAAAGCGGACAGTGCTAGGTTGATTTAACTCAAATAGAAGAGATCCTCTTACAGGCAAATGAAAGAAAACACAGTAAAAAAAAATGAAGTATACTATTCTAAAAGTTGCCATGTGTCCTTAAAATAAAACTGGGATTAATTGTTATCGATCCGTTCGAGGACGATCTTGCCTTTAAAGCCACCTCTTTCGACTTTTTTTGTCTCTTTGACTTGCTGCACATGCTCTATATCGAACTGATACGCTACATGAATAGCATCAATTACCTCGAGAACATCTGCTAATTCTTCCATCGATTCTGCTTCAAGAAACTCATTAACCTCTTCGAGCAATTTCATTTTTACTAAATTCCGATATTCCTCATCCGTTGCACAGTAGTAGATGGATGTTCTTCCTGAACGATCTATAATTTCTGGTATTAAATCTCTAACTAATTTTTTCTTCATTTTTCCTCCGATAGCAATTTTGACAAAATGTTTATAAAAGTATCAACTTCTTCTTCCGTATTGTTATGACCAAAGCTAAGGCGAATTGTGCCTGTCGGATAAGTCCCAAGATATTTATGGCAAACAGGCGCACAATGCAAACCAGAACGCACCGCCACACCTCCCTCAGTGTCTAAATATTGAGCAACAACATGTGGGAGTATCCCTTGAATACTAAAAGATATGATTGGAACCTTCAAGGTAAAATCAGAGGAGCCCCAAAGTTGAATTCCAGAAAGAGAGGCAAGATTGTCCCATGCATAAGATGTAATATGGAGGCAATCCTTCATTATTTTCTCAAAAGATTGATTTTTTGCAGCCGCTAACCCTCCTCTCAATCCAGCTATGCTAACATAATTGATTGTTCCGGCTTCAAATTTTGCAGGCATTATTTTTGGTTGATTTAGCGAAGAGGAAGCATTACCCAGACTGCCTCCTTCCAATAAGGTATCAACAAGGTCCGAATCTTTAACATATAAAAAACCAACACCTGGTGGCCCCAATAACGTTTTGTGTCCGGTACCAGCAAGAAAATCAATTCCTAAAGCCTCCGCATTTAAAGGCACGATACCTGCAGTCTGAGAAACATCAAGTAGAACCGCAATCCCCTTGCTTTTCAATAAAGACAAAGTTTTTTCAAATTGACTGCGCACTCCAATCACATTTGAAGCATGATTAAAAATGACAAGGGTGGTTTCGGGGCGAATACAATTTTGCAGCTCTATGAGATTGATATTTCCATTCACATCCACACTGAGAAAATCGCACTCTATTTTGCTTTTTTGCTTTAACATATTTAAGGGTCTGATAACAGCATTATGACTAAAGCTGCAAGCGATAACATGATCATTTTCCTTTAAAAATCCTTTTAGGACGATGTTTAAAGAGTGAGTTGCATTATGCGTAAAAGCAATATTAAAAGGTGTAGTGATATGAAAGAGATCTGCAATTTCAACGCGCACTTCATCAATATATTCTATTGCTCGCTCCTGTGCTGCATAAGAACCTCTACCAGGGCTTACCCCAATGTTTTGAAGATAATAATTAATTTCTTCAACGACTTCTTTAGGTTTAGGATAACACGTAGTTGCATGATCAAAATAAATCATAATAGACGAATCCGTGTTTTCAAATATTCTTCCAAGGGTTGAGTCATAGTATAACTAACAAGAAATTCATCAAAGGATTGATGTTTTTGCCAATCAGCTTTTTCTGGCGTGGAAAGCTCCTGGCAAATGAGTGTGCGCAAAAAATGGGAAGGAATTTTAGTCTGTTTTACAGGATAATATATCGCCTCATTAAGCGAATTTTCAAAATAAAGATATTCTCCCCAAGACTCAAAAAGATCGATAATATCTTTTAACGCATCGACCCTATGATTTTGAGCCAACCCTATTTTTAAATGCTTATGAATACAAATATCTGAAGGAAGGCAATTTAGATGAAAGTGTTCGCATTGTTTTCCAAAAGGATCTTTAGAATGGCATGAGCCTGCC
>JACDGH010000329.1 GCA_013815395.1 Parachlamydiaceae bacterium | reverse complement strand
TATTGTATTTACTAATTTAGTTCTCAGCGTCTCCGCGTTTCTCCCCGTCTCTGCGTTTCCCCTTAGCCTCTAAAACGTATAGAAGCGGGACGAAATGTTCATCGTCTTTTCCGTTAATACCACCCATCAAGTCTATTTTCTGTGTAAACCTTTTCACCTCGCCCCCAATTCTTCCCAAGAACCAAAAATATAAGCATCTCTATTGACATAAATTCGCTTTGCAAATTATGAGAATATAAGCACTTCCTGTATCTCAAAAGTACAGTAATTTGTAAAACAATTTTCGCTATGCATTTAAATTTCAAGGAGATAAAATGAAAAAATTTATTACCTGTCTTGTTGCTTGTTTTGCTTTAGTCCAATCAGCAAATGCCGCTACAACAATTTTAACGGAAAGCTTATTGGAGTATGAAGCTATTACTTCTGCAATAGGCACTGACCCAAATTTCCAAAATATCATTCCTTCAACTGAATTTATTGTTGATATCAAGCGTCTCACGCGAAGAATCGATGACTTAGGTGAAGTAAGGTATGGTATCTTAACTCGTATCTTAAATAATAACAATGGATCTAATTGTGATTGCCATAAAAAGCATCATCACACTAATAGATACGTCGCAACGCTAAATGTTGCATCCAATCCAGCCCTTGGACCTAAAATTATTACTGTAGTTAGCATCGTTTTACTAAATGAAAATGATGACGAACATCATCATTAAAAAAATTTAAACATTAATGCCGATTAGAACTAGAGGGCCGAATGCCCTCTTTTTCCAATCGGCATTATGCATAAAAATCTGCGCTAATCATGTTAATATGAATCTTGGGAATTATGCTGACGTCGGCATAATTCCCAAGAACCTAAAAGATTAACTATACGATTTATTCCTTCTTAAATTCACACTTTTTTTCCAATTTACAAGCATATGTAAGGTTTACCAAAGATAAAACCCCCACGAAAATAAAACACAATGCTAATGAAAAAGTAGTTTCGTCAGAAATATAAGAAAAAATAAAACTTACTGAAGCTCCGAGCAATAACTGAAAAGTAGTTAATAGGGCTGAAGCCGCTCCAAAATTACCATGAACAAAACTTAGGGATTTAGAGCCTGCATTGGCTACGCAAAAAGGCATACAACTGAAAAAAATTAACGACGGAACTAGTAAGGACCAAGTTGTTAAAATGTTATTCATATAAAAAAACATTAACAAACATCCCGCCAAAAGAATCAATCCAGATCCTAAATAAAGGATTTGAGTAATCAAAAAATGATGAACAAGCTTTAAGTTAATGTAACCTGTAACTAAAATCGCGCCTCCCACATATAGAGCAAGCGAACCATAGGTAGCGGGAGATAACCCTATCATGTGTTGAAATAAAAAAGGACTAACAGTCAAATAGGCAAAAAATCCTAGTGAAGGAAGAGCAAAATTTATCCCAAAAATGAGAAATAAGCGATTTTTTAGAAGAGCACTGTATTTAGAGAAAATTTGTGAAGTTTTTTCGTTACTAGAATTCTTAAGGCTCTCAGGTGTAAATAATACGAGAATTAATATGAGAATCATATAACAAATAAGAAATATAAAAACTGCTTGCCATTGAAAATTTTCTTGCAGTAATCCTCCAATGGTAGGTGCTGTGGCTAAAACCAAAGGCATCAGCATGGTCATAAAAGACATTTGTTTTGCTAAAGCTTTTCCAGTAAAGATATCGGCAACTGCGGCTCGAGAAGATATGAGCACGGCCCCCATTCCAACCCCCTGAAAAAAACGAGAGATGATTAACCAGTTGATGTTTTGAGCAAAAAGACATCCACAAGTCGCAAGCATCCCCAAAAGAACTCCGCCTAATAACACTTTTTTGCGACCTATGTGATCAGATAATGGCCCAAAAATAATGGGAGCCATAGAAAAACTTAAAAGGTAAGAAAATAGCGTCATTTGTACCTTATTATCACTCACTTGGAAGTAGGAGGAAATAGCGGGTAATGAAGGTAAATAAATATCTGTGGCAACATATCCTAGAGATATCAAGAGTAAAAGATAAAACGTATGATATAATTTTGAATTCACAGTAATCCTTTTTTAATGGTCTTCTTTGATTGCTGTTTCAATTAGTTGTTGCAATTCTAATTTTGTTTTGGCCTCCTTTAAGTGTCCCTGCGCATCAAAGGCATTATATGAATTCGAAACGACAACTGGTTGAGAAATCACAGTACCACCAACATTTTCAATAATTGTTTTTAAATGTTCCAAACCTCTCGCGCCACCATTTCCAGGCGTAGCACTCATAATCACAAATTTCTTCCCCTTGAAAGCTTCGCGGGATGAGCCACCTTCTTCACCTCTTGACGCCCAATCAATAGTATTTTTTAAGATCGCAGAAATCGATCCATTGTATTCAGGCGAAGCGATAAGAATGATAGAACTTTGAATCATCAATTGACGTAGTTGTTTGGCTTTTAAAGGCATACCTTCTTTAGCTTCATGATCTCCATCGTAGAAAGGAGTGGCGTAATTTTTAAGATCAATAACAGTGACACGAACATTTAGCTGTCGGGCTATATTAGCCGCCTCGTTTACTAGTTTTTTGTTAAATGAATCATCTCGAGTACTGCCCGAAAAGGCTAAAACTTTTATTTCAGCATTAACATTAGCTGACAATACTACACATAA
>JACDGH010000328.1 GCA_013815395.1 Parachlamydiaceae bacterium | reverse complement strand
AAACATGTTTGGCCTAAATTAAAATGCTTCGAAGTCTCCAAAGGCACTGTCCACGGTAATTGCGTGTTAAATTTTACTACCGATGCCAATACATATGGGGATGGAAAATTCATTTTTAATGATCTAACATTTTATAATTCCGAATACGAATTAACCGGCCATATTCCTTCTGCCACAATCGCTTTATCACCCATTATCGAAAAAGATCCTCCTGACCTCTTTCAAGTGATTGGACAAGTAGATATTTCAAAAAAGGCTTCCTTGCAGCTTAACAAGGAAGGTCTTCCTTATTGGACCATTAAGGAATGGGGAGGCACGATCGATTTTCACTCGAACGATCTGGGTCAATTAGATATCGAAGGTTTTTGTCTTCATCAAAACAAGCCACCACGTGCTTTAAAAATCCAGGGGCATGCTAGCCTGGCGGAAGACAAAATTAAAAAAATGTTTTTGGATTTTCGATTGGCAGGAGATAAGCCTGATCAAGATGCCTGCGTCTCTTTTAGGATGCACCAATGTGAAAAAAATAAGAATTTCATCGATGCTCACATTCAACATATCGAGAAGGAAGAATTCGATTTTATTCAAAATCTTTGCATTAGAACAAATCCTCTCTGGCAACAAATAGCTGTCAAAGATGGCATTATAGATGCTTTCGTACAATTTCAGATTGAAAATTACAATTTAGCAGAAGTTAAAATTAAAGACATTCACGCGCAGGACATCGCAATCAAACTTTTCCCTTGGGATGTGTCTTTTTCCATGGGAGAAGTTCTAGGAGCATGCACTGTAGACTTTTCTGCCTTTGACATTTGCCAGACAGCTGATGCTGATTTAAAAATCAGCGATGGGTATTTACATTTGGATCAATGCCAATTTTCTAAAATTCATACAAATGTCGCCATCCGGAAAGGTGTCATCCAAAAAACTGTGGTAAAAGCCGCTATTGGGGGATTAAATGGGGAAATAGAAATCGATGGAACCAGTCCAAATGAGATCGCTCACCTAAACTTCAGCGGATTAGTTGCCGATTTACCTGAAGTGTTGCCTTCAGAATTAAACCTAGTCATGGAAAAAAAATTCTCTCAAGATTTCTTAACATTAAATGCTGCGATCACGCGCGGTTATAATGGGGCTTGCGTAACGGGAAAACTTTTATTGACTAACGGTAAAAGTTTCTATGCAAATACGCTGGATTTTAGATTCAATCTTGAACCACCCTTCTTCACACTTAAGGAAGGGTGGTTCAAAGGCAATCATCTGCCTTTAGAAAAATTTATTTCCCCTTTTATCTTCGCGCAAGATCAGATGAGTCTTTCCGGCATGGGTGTAATCGAAGGAGAATTCGACGCAAATCAAATCACTGTTAATTATGATGCGCATGACTTAGTTCTGGAAAATTCAGATTTCTGCATTAATGTCAAAAGTCTTAGTTCCCTTCCTAAATCTAATGAACCTAACCTTGTTGGTACTCTCTCTTTTGATCTTCAAAAAATGCGTTGCATCAGTTATCTTCCTATTTTTAATGGCACATATTTTGAAAAAAACAGTGGGCTTCTCTTCTACGATGTAAATGCTAAAGTTGTGCTTCAAAATGATCAAGTTCATCTGCCAAGTGTCGAAGCTTTTTGCAATGGCATTTTCTTCGATGGGACTATCAATCTAGATTGGAGTATGCCGGGTGAGGGTGTCTTTGAAGTTGACGTGCATTCACATGAAATGCAAGGCAAAGTCTCGCAAGTGCAAGATCTTCTATCACATTTTGACAACTCACTGTTTTTTCTTAAGTTACCCATCGAAGGAGATGTAGAACTCCAAAAAAAGGGGGGTCATCTTCACTTTTCCTTCTTTCCTGGCAATTTTACCTTAGAATCAAAAATCTTTGCCACCATGACTGACGGGTCATTGCTGTGTCCCACCGGCGATGTTTCCGTTCAAGAACTTAGTCTTAATGTTCAATATGATCATCAATCAAACTTTCTTGAACTCTCTGACATTCAAGGGACTTTACTAGTTGGCCCCCCAAATCATGTTGAAGAATATCTTATTGCCGGTGAGCAAATCCGCTTTACAGATTATGCTAACAATAAAGCAGTATTTGATATATCAGTCAGTGATAAAAAACACGAGCTCTTAAGGCTTGCTGGTGCTATTCAACCTATCAAGTTTGATGCTCACAATAATTACATCGATTTTAATTTTGATCGCGCGCTATCCCATTTTGGTGAAATCCACCCTTCAACCATTAAATTGGTTTTAAAAGAATGGTCTAATATCGAATCTTTTCAATTAGATCTCGACTACAATCTCCAAGTATTATTAAAAGATCTACAGCAATTTAGTAGAACAGGCTTCTTTTTTCTATCGCGGAATATTTTAAAGGAAATTAACGACATCCAGCAAGCCAAAGGGGATTTTAAGGTTAATTTGGAATATGAAGGTAAAAATGGAATGCTAACTTATAACGTTGTGGGCTCTGGGGTGGGCATTGATTCCTATGTAGCTGATCATTTTTTGTTTAATGGAAAGAAAAAGGAAAGTAAATGGATCATCGATCAACTTCAATTTGATCAAATTTCCTTAGCTGCAGATATCCTTAAAGATAATAATATCTGGAAAGTTAATTTTTTAGGGGTGCGTATTGGCAAATCGCTTTTGCTTGGAATGGAAGGACAATACC
>JACDGH010000049.1:12520-13000 GCA_013815395.1 Parachlamydiaceae bacterium | reverse complement strand
AACATTGATTAAAAGGACAATATAGACCAGCTTACAATCGCTTAATTGAAGGGCGTCGACATTTCCCATGACTGCCTCTATGCCAATATGAGCATTTCTTGTAAGCACTGTCACACCAATGACACCCATGGAAAATAGATTGGTAGAAACAATACCTATGCTTGCATCTTCTTGCAAACGCCCCCACTTCGTCAGAATCTCTGTCAAAAATGTGGTCACTAATCCCATAACTAAAGATGCAAATAACATTGCTTTCACATTGATAGCTTGATGATGCTCATGCTCTTGATCAAAGACCCCATTCTGGGTAATCAAGAAAGCAATCACAATGCCTATTAAAATCGTGTGGGAAAGGGAATTTGCCAACATGGTCATTTTGCGCAAAATTAGGAATGTTCCCACCAGCGCTGAGGAGATTGCCACACCTGCTAGCACTAAAATTTGAATTTCATCCGAGGCTAAAGCTTCTAAAGGCAATTC
>JACDGH010000049.1:0-12510 GCA_013815395.1 Parachlamydiaceae bacterium | reverse complement strand
AACGAACAAATAACTCGATAATAAATTTAAAAAATGTTTTTCCAGTGTATGGATTAAAATAATGTTGTGAGTCCATAATTTAAAGTTCCTTCGGTGGAATCGGCTGCTGGTGAGGATCCTGTTTGGGATCTTTTAACAGCAGTGTGAGCTCCCGTTCCAATTCGGGGGTAATAATGTGTTCCATTTCCTCAGCATTGCGATGCACCCGTTCGGCGCCTACACCTAAATAATCAACCAAATACACTTCCCATAAACGGTGTAAGCGTACAATTCGCGCTGCCCACAAACGCCCTTCAGGTGTTAATTGATAAAATCCGCTCGAAGAATGATCTACCCAACCTTGATGCGCGAGGCTTAATAAGATGCAGCGCAGATATAAGGAAGAGGAGCTTTGATATTTGGCTATGGCTTCAAAAGCCACTTCACCATTGACATCCTGACGCCATATGGCCTTTAAAACATTTTCACAGACACACTTGTAACGAAAGCGACCAATGCGTGCCAAGCGCAACATTAAACCTCGATTAGGCGCAAATAATAAGGAGATAAGACAGATGAATGATGCCACCATGACAATCATTGGTCCTGTAGGCAATGTTAATTTGGCTGTTGGATACATAATCGCCAATGAATTGGTCCATTCTACAGAAAAATAATTTCCAAAAAATCCACTTAGAAGTCCAAAAAAACCAGCTAAAGCAAACATTAAATATAACTTATTGGTGAATTGACGCGCTGCCGCAGCGGGGGCTATGAGCATAGCCGACATTAACACAACACCTACAGAACGGATACCAATCACAACCGCAAATACGATCAAAATAAATATGATCGCATCTATCCCTTTGGTGTTAATACCTAAACTTTGCGCATAATTGCGATCAAATGAAATTGCTTGAATCTCTTTATAAAAAAATATCACAACTAAAAGCACGATGATTGAGAGTGCTCCATAAATAACAATGTAGACATCCGTCATAGTCGCAGCTTGCCCATAAAGATACACTTGCACCTGACGATACAATGTAGAATAAGAAAATTGCACTTCACTTGCCAGTGTTAAACCTATTCCAAAAAATGCTGATAATACAAAGCATAAGGCAGAATCGCTTCGCACGTTCAGACGACGTTCCAAAAAATTAATCGCCCACAGTCCAGCTATTGTGCTTAAAAAAGCACCGAACATGATTAAAATTGCAAGACTAGTCTCTTGTTCTTCATTTAAAGATAAAATTCCGGCAAAGAGCACTCCAATGATTACACCGGGGTAAGCGGCATGGGAAAGAGATTCGCCTAATAAGGACTGCTTTCTTAAAAATACAATAACACCTACTAGTGCAGCTGCAAAGCACATCAACATACAACCAATCGTAGGTGCTCTTAATACTGCATCGGTAAAATAGTACAAGATAGATTCTGACATCAGATTATTCGGGCATCCCTTTTGTTTTATGCTGCGACAATTTTAAGGCTGCATCAAAGAGAGCATAGCTTTTTCCAAATGTAGCATTTAATGTGTCGGGATTAAAAACTTCTGTTACAGGTCCACAGGCAATTAAGCGCATGTTCAACATGATGAGCCAGTCAAAATAATTCTCCACTGTATTTAAATCATGATGGACTACAAATACAGTCTTACCCTTTTCCTTAAGCTGACGTAAAATATTCATAATTACTGTTTCGGTTGCCATATCGATGCCGGCAAAGGGCTCATCCATAAAATATACATCTGCTTCCTGCACCAAAGCCCGGGCAATAAATACGCGCTGCTGTTGTCCCCCAGAAAGCTGGCTGATCTGTCGGCTGGCATAGCCTGACATGCCCACAATCCCTAAACAATGCTCTACGGCTGTGTAATCAGATTGTCGTGGCCACTGAAAAACCCCCAAAGTCCCATAGCGTCCCATTAATACTAAGTCACGCACAGTTATAGGGAAATCCCAATCAACAGTTTCCCTCTGAGGCACATAAGCGATACGCCGCCGCACATTTTTTAAAGGCTGTCCAAAAAATTCTATCTTACCTGATATGGGCTGAAGCAGACCTAAAGCAGTTTTAATGAAAGTGCTTTTTCCAGCCCCATTAGGTCCCACAATGCCTACAATTTTTCCCGGCTCAATTTCCAAGGTAATATCCCAAAGCACCGGAATTTTGTCATAATTAACACTAAGCTGGTGTACCTCAAGTGCTAACGAGGAGGTGTTTTGTAAAGGATGATGCTTGATCATATATTAAACCTAACCATTGCCATTATGTTCAAGGTAGGAAGCAATGATTTTTGCATTGTGTTTGATCATTTTCAAATAAGTATCTCCGTCAGAACCCTTTTTCCCCATGGCATCAGCAAATAAAGGGATAGTTGCTATTTTGACATCTAAGCCTTTTTCTTTGGCTGCCTGCACAATTTTGCGAATGGAATCCCTGCTAATATTCGATTCCGGAAAAATCACCCGGATATTGTATTTTTTTAGATGATTAATAATTTCTTGTATATCTTTAGCACTTAATTGACTGTCAGGGGCCAGACCTTCGGGCGCAGCAAAGCGTTCCTGCCAAGCTGGCACACTTTCTTCAGTCTCTGCAAGGTATGCACGTGTAAAATAATTGAAAGCATCATGACTAGTGACCAAATAGCGCTTGACCGATGGAATCGCTTGAAGTTCATCTCTTATGTTTGCATGTTCAAGCATCATGTTTTGAACAAGTTTTTCTCCATTGAGTCGATATGCTTCGGCATGCACCGGATCTTTTTTGCTGAGAGCTTCTACAATGTAATGTACAGTTTTAGCCCATAATGAAACATCCATCCAAATATGGGGATCTACCTGTCCTTTATAAGAAATGATTAGTGCAGGATCCGCATTTTGTATTTTGTCTCCTAAAGCAATCGCCTTGGATTGATTTAGCAGAAATCCTTGTAAACTGGGACCATGCTCTAAACCAAGACCATTATAAAAAATCAAGTCGCCAAAAACTAACTTCTCATCGTCACCCTTAACAAGCTGGTAAGAATGAGGATCCAGTTCCCCAATGATTAATGTCAAGGCATCCACATTTTCTCCCCCAACTTCTTGGACGAGATCATTGATCATAGCAGTTGTCGAAAGTGCTTTAAGCTTTCCATTTGGCATCATCCATTGCTGTAAAGCTTGGACACGATAAGTGCGTTCATCGCAGGAGCACCCTACAAGGGATAACAACATTCCAACAACAATCAATTGTAAAAACTGTTTCATAGATCACTTAACATTAGATTGTTTAGAGATTCCTTAACATATCAAAACCGAAAATTCCAGCCGAACATCCTGAAGTAAAGTATACTCTTAAAGCATATCTTCCGACACTAACAATTCGTTGGGCGCCCACATTTTCAATATTTTTAATACCCACACGGCGCTTGCCAGTCTGTTCATCTGTACAATTGGCGCAAGGACAACGTTGCTGTAATGTACTTAAATGATAATCATTTACTTGCCCGTCGCTCCACTCAATCGTAAATGTATGATTATCCATCTGCTCTAACCTTTTAATCTGCATAAATTGGTCATTCATGGCATTTCCTTCCATATGATCTCAAAAGATCCTAACTCATTCGATGATCGTTCTTTGTCGCTTACCATTTGTTTTAAAAAGGTCTTCGCCAGGTCAAAAAAGGCCTGTACACCCCCTGAAGAATATTCGCTTTCAGAAAAAAGCGATTTCCCCTCATCTCCACAGCGACTAATCGCCGAATCCACCGGAATGCTTCCAAGAAGAGATACCTTCATTTCCTGAGCTAAACGCTCCCCTCCGCCCTGACCAAATAAATAAACTTTTTCACTATCGGCATCTTTTTGATAATAACTCATATTTTCCACTATACCTATGACAGGTACTTTTACTTGACTAAATAAGTTTGCGGCTTTTCGAACATCTAGTAAAGCAACTTCTTGAGGTGTAGTTACTAAAATAGCACCGTTTAGGTTAGCCTGTTGCGCCAAAGTCAATTGGATATCACCTGTACCTGGTGGAAAATCAATCAGTAAAAAATCAAGTTCTCCCCATTGCACTGTTTTGATAAATTGAATAATGATCCCATTTGCAATTGGCGCTCGTACTGCCGCGGCTTCATTTTCTTTTCGGAAGTATGCCATAGAAATCATTTTTATACCCTGGCAAATGGCAGGAATAAGAATCTCACCATTTTGTCCGGGTAAAATATCTTCAGGCAGCATTTTTCGGATAGAAGGACCATAAATATCTGTATCCATAATACCTACACTATATCCGGATCGCTGCAACGCCAAGGCTAAGTTAACAGTTACAGTGGACTTGCCCACTCCTCCTTTTCCGGCAGCAATGGCGACAATATTTTTGATGCTGGACAAAGGGGCCGCTTTTTTCTTCGAATCAAACATTTTTAAAGGCATATAGCTCTCCCTGATATCAAAGTCTTAGCGCATAATACAAAACTAGCCACATTTAAAAGTCGCGATTAAATGCTCTGTACAAAATTCTAAAAGATTTCTGATCAAAATGCTACTTCATTCTAGTCTAAAGCGATTGACAGTGTAAAAGATTACATGCTATAAGCTTCCTGAAAAAACAAACGAGAGAAAAAATTATGGAATTACAACAAATATCTGTTCGTCCTAATGAAGAGCCTTATATCCCTTTAGCTACAGCCAATAATCTAAGAAGATCTAGTATATGTACGTGTCGAAGTGAAACAGAGCGAAAATGTGAAATTTTTTTTAAAATAGTCGGAGGTGGCTTGGGTGTAGCTATAAGTACTTGGCGGTTAATAAGTGCTGTTAATCTTAACCCTCCTAACTATGCCTTAGCCGGTATGTTTGGTGTAATTGATATAATTTCTTTAAAAATGATGCACATAGGTTTTTCAATCTTAAGAAATCAACCTTCCTCCCCTATCCTGAGATAAAATTCTGTTAACCAGCCTTAGGCGTCCCCTAGCTGGTTAATATAGGTATTTTTTAGCTAAAATCACCCCGTAAAATATGTTCAATTTTATTCCAAGGCGAGACGCCTTGGCTACCTTGGCTAGGCCACCCAAAACCAAGGTAGCCAGGCGTCTTGCCAGGAACAAAATAGGAACATGGTTTAGTGAATAATTTTAGCTATAAACCAGCTAAATTGGCCAGCTTAGTCCCGCCCCGTATTATAGCAGAAAAAGCTAAAAAATTTTTATTGCGAAATTATGGTATTCCGCTTTAATCGACCTCGTGAATTGATGGGCGCGGCGAAGCCGACGCACTCCAGGGGCTTCGCAAAAGGCAATTATCCATTTACGGATGCTCCCTGTCAACTAGATGGTCCATAGATATTAGCATCCATAATAACTATACTATCTTCGTATCATTGCAAGGCCAAGATAAATAGCAGTCACAGTCGACTTATCAAAATCTAAAAGATTTCCTATCAAAATGCTACTTCTTCAATGTAGTTGAGAGAGGTTGACAGCATAAAGATCACATGTTATAAACTCACTCAACAAACTGGAAAAAATATTATCGAATCATGGGAATTATCTGATGCATCCACGAAGAATCTTCTATCCCTTTAGCTATTCCGACTAATCAAATAATAGGAAAAAAATGAAAACTGCAAAATTTTGTTCTCTAGCACCTATTGAGCGTAATATTCTGCCAACTATTCCATTAAATGAACCTCGAAATTTGCAACACTCCAGGATCAAGCAAGTTTTTTCTGGTTCAATCTCTATGGCTGTCGGTGTTGGTACAATAATTTTCACATCTTGGGCACTTTTAACAGCGGACCATTCGAAACGTGAATATAAGTTGCTGGCTATTTTCAGTACTGGTGCTAGTGCAGTTGCCTTATATAATGCTATAAACGGAATTCTAATTGTAAAAAAGGCTATTTTAGAGCGTCGTATACAATCTTGAGGTTCTTTATATTATGAATAGCACGTTAATAGATCTTTTTACGGCAAATCTTCTAATAGCCCACATCAAAGCTAAAAAACTAGACTTGTTCACCTTTTGTGTTATTAAATACCTCTCTAGTGAATTTTTTTTTACCGCAGCAATCATAGAGAACACAGAGAGGGAATGAACTCTAAATAATAGATATTTAAAAAAAAATTTAAAGAATATTTATGATGCTATAATTTTCTTTAAATTGTATAATGAGTTTTACATGACCAATAGCTAAAATCTTGGAGGTTTTAAATGAAGAAAATTTTTTTAGTAACAATGCTTTCTTTAACTTTAATGGCTTGTGATAGACATGAGAAGCCAATTAATACAGATCCTGTTGGACAGGATTACGACAATACTGGCGTAAATGTTCGCGATCGAGATTCAATGACAAAAACTCCATTGGATCAATCTGAAAGTGAAAGTGATCGAACAATCACACAAAGAATACGTAAAGCAATTATGGCAGATGGATCTTTGTCAACAAATGCAAAGAACATCAAAATCATCACCAATAAAGGTGTGGTTACATTACGTGGTCCGGTTGCTAGTGTAGAAGAAAAAGATGCTGTTGCAAGAAAATTAGAGAATATTCAAGGAATTGGAAGAGTAGAAAATCAAATTGAAGTGACTCAACGTCACTAATGTTAAAAAAATTGCCATATATTGAATTATTTATAAATAAACATTAAACACCATGGAGTATCTTATGTCAAAAGCTGTATTTGGCTTAGCCAATAACGAAGATCAGGCCCGTCGTATCGTTGATCATCTATTATCCGCTGGATTTGTAAATGAAGATATCTCTCTCCTTTATCCTGATCGTAATAAAGAAAAAATCACAACAGACGATCGAGGAAATATCGCCTATGAAGAAAATATTGCGCATTCAGGACATGCAGAAGATACTAGACATCCAACCAATGTAAAAAAAGGTAATATCACCACAGAAAAGCACACTAAAGCCCCTGAGGGTGGAGCTACCGGAGCTACCGCTGGTGGACTTCTAGGCGGTTCTTTAGGCTTGCTAGCTGGAATTGGGGCTTTAGCTATTCCAGGAGTTGGACCATTTATAGCTGCAGGACCAATCATGGCAGCATTAAGCGGCTCAGCGCTCGGTGGAAGTTTAGGTCTTCTACTTGGAGCTTTAATTGGTGCTGGTATTCCAGAATATGAAGCAAAAAAATATGAATCAGGACTTAAGCATGGTAATATCTTGATAAGCGTTCATACAAATAGCGATGAAGAAATTACCAGCGCTAGTGAAATTATGAAAAAAGAAGGCGCTAAAGACATTTCTTCTTCTGCAGAAAAAACAAAAAGCGGATATTAGTCTGCTTTGATCAGGAATATTCGTTCAGGAATAATGAATATTCCTGAACGAAATTAAAAGGAGGTTTTTATGACCAGAATAGTAGGATTATGGCTTTTAGGTGTTCCAATTTTTATTATTATTCTCTTGAAACTTTTTGGAATAGTTTAATGGCTTTAATATTTAATTACATCCCGCAAAAAGGGACACTATTGAATTCTAAAGGGGAATGATTGTCCCCTTTAGTAATTCAACTTAAGCTATCTTATGGAAAAATTCTGATTGCAAAAAACTTACAAACCGAAAGTTCTTCAATACACATTAAGAACCAAAATTAGGACGCGTATTATGGATAAGACTCTAAGAGATTTATTGATAGATGAATTACATGACTTACTTAGCTGTGAAGAACAAATTGTGAAGGCGTTACCGGATATGGTTAAAGCGTCAGAATCTCCAGATCTCAAAAAAGCTTTTGAAGATCATTTAAAAGAGACTAAAGGACAAGTCCAACGCCTCCAAAAAGTGTTTAAACTTTTGAAAACAGAAAAAAAAGAAAAATTTTGCTCTGCGACAAAAGGGCTTATTGAAGAATGTAAGGGAGTGCTCAAAGATTATAAAAACAAGTCGCCTGTAAGAGATGCAGCCCTTATTTCTAAAGCCCAGCGCATAGAACATTATGAAATTGCAGCTTATGGGACAGTACGAACATTCGCAAGTGAATTGGGCTTGCGTGAGGTTGCAAAACTTCTTCAAGAGACATTGGATGAAGAAGGGAATGCCAATAAGAAATTAAATAAAATTGCTGAAGGTGGATTTATATTCTCCGGAATTAATCATGAGGCCAATCTTTCTGAACAAGATGATTCCCAAGAGTCAATTAAACCCAGAAGCAGACCTAAAAAGGCAAGCAACCATAAAAATTCAAATGTGCTAGATGTTATTACTGCAATTCCAAAAAAAATCAAAGATTTAAGTAAAGCAGCCACACAATCTAAAAAATCCGCAACCGCACAAAAAGCTTCTTCGGCTAAAAAAACAACTCCAACAAAAAAGACAGCTCCAACGAAAAAAACAGCTCCAACTAAAAAGGCCACCCAAGCTAAAGAGACAAAAAGTAAAAATAGTAATATCAGTGACTCTAAAAAGACAGACGAATCACATCCCACGAGTGCCCCTAAAAAAACAAAAGGCGGTTCTTCTAAGGGCTGATTTTTTTAAAACCAAGAATACCACTATGACACAGCAAAACTTAAATCCAAATATTATTAGCAATAATTCCGGTTATAGCCAATCTCTTTGGATGGAAGTAGAAGTTCCATCTTTCCCTATGTTAGATTCTAATGCAGAGGTGGATGTGTGCATTGTTGGTGCAGGAATTGTTGGTCTTACCTGCGCCTACACATTAGCCAAACAGGGGAAATCTGTCATTGTCATTGACCAAGGTGCTGTTTGTGGTGGACAAACAGCCCGCACCACAGGTCATTTAACGTGGGTTCTAGATGATCGATATTATGAAGTGGAAAAACTTTTTGGTGAGGAGGGAGCCCGATTGGCTGCAGAGAGCCATTCTTATGCGATCGATCACATAGAAAAAATTATCCTTGAAGAACAAATTGACTGTGATTTCGAAAGGGTGGATGGATTTCTTTTTGTGGCCCCAGGGGATTCTCAGGAAATTTTAGAAAAAGAATATGCTTGTATAAAAAAAATGGAAAAGGGGATCAATAAGGCCTTAAGGGCCCCCATGAGTTCTACATTTGATACAGGTCCTTGTTTACATTATCCAAGACAAGCTCAATTTCATATTTTAAAATATCTTCTAGGTCTCATAAAAGCTATTCAAAAGTATAATGGTAAAATTTTCTGCAATACGCATGCAAACCATTTTGAAGAAGATTCCTCAGGATTTTCTTGCCTTGTCAGCACTCAATCTGGTGCAAAAATCACCTCACATTCCGTGATTGTGGCCACGTGCACACCTATTAATGATCGATTTTATATTCATTCTAAACAAGCCCCTTACCGCACATATGTTATAGCGGCATCAATTCCTAAAGACTCTGTGCCTAAGGGACTCTATTGGGATACGGCGGATCCTTATCATTATATCCGCATCCAAAAGCACTTATCGGATCCAACCCTAGATTGGCTAATCATTGGTGGTGATGATCATAAAACAGGCCAGGAACCAGAAGACAATGCTCCTTATGATAGTCTTGAGAGATGGACCAAAAATCGATTTTCAATGGTAAATAAAGTTGAACATCGATGGTCTGGACAAGTTTTTGACCCCTTTGATTCACTAGCCTTTATCGGAAAAAATCCGGGAAGTCAAAATACATATATTGCTACGGGCGATTATGGCAATGGGATGACACACGGCACAATTGCAGGCATTTTAATACCTGATTTAATCTTAGGTAACTCTAATCCTTGGAAAGATTTATATGAACCATCCCGGAAAACACTTTCTGCGGCTTTAAATTATATCCAGGAAAATCTCAATGTTGCCGAACAATACGTTGATTGGCTCACACCAGGTGAGCAAAAGCAAATTGAAATGATAGGCGTCGAGGAAGGAATTATATTGAGGCAAGGGTTAAAAAAAGTTGCAGTTTATAAAGATAATCAAAATAAAATCAACGTAAGTTCAGCCATTTGTCCACATCTCGGTGCCTGCGTACGATGGAACGCTGAAGAAAAAAGTTGGGATTGTCCATGCCACGGCTCCCGATTTAACGGATGTGGCAAAGTCCTTAACGGACCATCCATTCAAGATTTAAAGCAAAGTAAAATTAATTGAAGTGTCAATTTTTTTGGTTTGATACTTTATAAGTTCATTTTAAAAAAATTAATTACTGAGGTGTTTATGCGAGCTTTAGTTTTCCATCACCCAAAAAAAGTTTCTGTCGACACAGTTGATGATCCAAAAATAGAATTACCCGATGATATTATTATTGAAGTCACTTCTACGGCAATATGTGGATCTGATTTGCATATTCTCAATGGTTTTGTTCCCCAAACTAAACCCCTTATTATGGGCCATGAATTCATGGGGATTATTACGGAAACAGGAAAAGATGTAAAAGATTTTAAAAAGGGTGATCGGGTAGTTGTCCCTTTCCCTATTGCTTGTGGACATTGCTTTTTTTGCAATCATGGGTTAACTCCCCATTGCGAAAATTCGAATTCCAATTATGGACCAGAAGGAGGAATGCTGAAGGAAAAGGGGGGTGCACTTTTTGGATACACTGATCTTTATGGGGGCTACCCAGGAGGTCAAGCACAATATGTACGTGTGCCATATGCAAATTTTAGTCCAAGAAAAATCGAACCTGAAATGTCCGATGAAGAAGTTCTCTTTTTGACAGACATTTTTCCCACAGGTTGGTCTGCTATAGATTGGGCAAAGCTAAAGGGTGGCGAAACAGTGGTTGTGTTTGGTTGCGGGCCTGTTGGGATTATGGCGCAAAAAGCAGCGTGGTTAAAAGGAGCTGGCAGAGTGATTGGCGTGGATCTTTTAGATTATCGTTTGGATATTGCCCGAAAAGCAGCAAAGTCAGAAACACTTAATCTTAATAACACAGATGTCATCCAAGAGATTAGAGATCGTACCGAAGGAAGAGGGGCAGATGTGTGTGTCGATGCTGTAGGCATGGAAGCCCATCGATCGAGTTGGGAAAAGTTTTCAAATCTTATTCATGGACAATCTGGAACCATTAATGTGATTAAACTTTGTGCGAGTGCAGTGAGACGAGGAGGCGTGATCTCTGTAGTTGGTGTATATGGCTCGCCTTATAGCGGTTTTCCATTCGGCCAAATTTTTGATAAAGGGGTCACAATTGTCACTGGACAAGCCTTAGTGCAACATTATATTGACGAACTTTTAGAATTAGTTAAAACAAAAAAAGTTATATTAAATGATATTGTTACTCATACTCTACCTTTAGAACAAGCCGCCTACGCTTATAATATATTTCTTAAAAAGAAAGATAATTGCCTCAAAGTAATTTTAAAGCCTTAAACATTTTTTTGAAATAAGGGTAATTCATGAAACAAATAAAAAAAGCCAAACAGCGACCGCCGCAAAAGCAATCCTCCCCTGGCATACAAACAAAGATGAAACCTCGCCCAAAAATTGAAAAAAAAACAGTGCATTATAAATTAAATGATAAGGTTGCCGTCATTACGGGGGGTGATAGTGGGATTGGACAAGCAGTTGCATTGGCTTTTGCAAAGGAGGGAGCCAATGTTGCAATTGTTTATCTTAATGAATATTCAGATGCCAAAGAAACACAGCGCCTTGTTGAAAAAGAGGGTAGAAAATGCCTTCTTATTTCTGGTGATATTGGCAAAGAAAAATTTTGTATATCTACCGTAAAAAAGGTGATTGATTTTTTTGGAAATTTAGATATTTTAGTAAATAATGCAGCTGAACAGCATCCTCAAGATTCAATTGAAAAAATTACTGAAGAGCAGTTAGAAAAAACATTTCGGACAAATATTTTTTCCTATTTTTTTATGGTTAAAGCTTCGCTAAAATATTTAAAAAAAAATAAAGGGGTTATCATTAATACTACCTCCGTGACTGCATATAGGGGGAGTGAAAAACTTCTGGACTATTCTTCTACAAAAGGAGCAATTGTTGCTTTTACCAGATCTTTAGCCCTTTCTCTAGTTGAAAAAGGAATACGTGTGAATGGAGTAGCACCTGGACCTATTTGGACGCCTTTAATATCTTCCACGTTTCCACCAAAAAAAGTGGCAACTTTTGGATCAGATGTGCCCATGAAAAGAGCTGGAGAACCAGCGGAAGTCGCAACGTGCTTCGTCTTTCTTGCTTCTGATGATTCCTCTTACATGACAGGTCAGATACTACATCCCAATGGCGGTGAAATTGTGAATGCCTAAATTCTACTTGCTATATTGCATACCCGACACCTTGCCAAAAAATCGTATTGACAAACGCAAATTATTGGATACAATAGGGATAAATTAGGGGAAGGGGATTTTTTAAATGCTATTATGGCACAATATTCAGGGAGAACAACTATGGGTGTATCCTAAACAAGATCCTCAATGGAAAGAGAGCATCATTAAAGAATTTAAGATCCACCCTGTCATTGCCCAAATTCTTATTTCACGGGGATTTACATCTTTACCAGAAATTCATGACTACCTCTACTCAAAGCTACCCGATTTATGCGATCCATTCCTTTTTGCTGAAATGCCACAGGCTGTAGACAGGGTGTGCAA
>JACDGH010000327.1 GCA_013815395.1 Parachlamydiaceae bacterium | reverse complement strand
ATATTACTCATAATTACCCCTCCAGTGTTTTGTTGATCTAAAACACTATTTAACGGAGGGGTCTTTTTTTTTCAAATCACCTGAAATCCGGCATAGGAACTCTGCGTTTACCCCTTAGCCTCTAAGACGTTTAAAAGCGGCCCTAAGAAATAAGTTAGCCATTTACTTTTGCAATTACCTCTTTATGTCCTTTACGTCCTTTACTTCGCTAGCTCGCAGACAGTCTCATAAAGAACAGGCATGCCTTCACCCGTTAAAGCCGAAACCAGTAATAGGTTTGAGGCCTCATCAGGGAAAGCTTCATTAAAGACCCGCACATTTTCTGCCGATTCATCAGCGTCTGTTTTATTTAAAACAATAATGTAAGGGCGACCTAGCATTTCCTGATTATAAGTGGACAATTCATTTCGCAGCACGCGATAATCGTCAGTAGGAGTACGCCCATCAATCCCGGAAGCATCAAGAACAAATAATAGCAATTTAGTGCGCTCAATATGGCGTAAAAATTCAAACCCTAGACCACGATTGCGATGGGCGCCCTCAATGATACCTGGAATGTCAGCTATAAATATTCGGGATTCATCTTTACGCTTAATAAAGCCAATATTTGGCTGCAAAGTAGTAAAAGGATAAGCCGCAATTTTCACTCTAACATTGGCTAGTGTCGAAATTAAAGTAGATTTACCGGCATTAGGAAAGCCTACAAGACCTACGTCCGCAATAAGCTTCAATTCCAATTCAACTTGACATGACCCCCCTTCCGTACCTTCAGTACAGAAATTTGGTGCTTGTCGCGTCGATGTCTTAAAGCTATCATTACCACGCCCGCCACGCCCGCCGAGAGAAAGAATGCACTGCTGCTTGTCTTCAGTAAGATCATGGAGTATTTCCCCAGTTGTAATATCTCTAACAAGGGTACCGCAAGGAACCTTCAGTATTAAATCTTTACCATTCCTTCCTTGCCGCTTATTAGAAGCCCCAGGTTGCCCATTTTCTGCTTTGAGGATTCGACGATTGCGATACCAATCAAGCGAAAATGCTTGCACATCCGCCTCTAAAATAATAGAGCCACCCTTACCGCCATTGCCACCGCAAGGTCCGCCTTTGGGAATATACTTTTCTCGTATCCAAGCGACGACACCATTGCCGCCTTTACCTGCGAAAAGATCAAGAGTCACACGATCGACAAACATAAAAACCTTTCTTTAGCCATGCATCCATTGCATTTCTCAAAAAACCCATTTAATTTCAAAAAAAAAGACGCAATTTCCAAAGGTTTAAGCCAGTGGACGTTGCGCCTTTCCTTAATTCTTAGAAGCAGTTGCAAACAACTTACTTCCTATACACTATACGAGATCCGATTATTCAGCGGTCTTGATATAAACGTAAGTCTTATCAGCTTTGCGGAAAGCCACAGTGCCATCAACAAGAGCAAATAGAGTGTCGTCTGTGCCTCTGCCCACATTTTGAGCAGGATGCCATTTAGTGCCACGCTGTCTAACAAGAATGCTACCAGCAGTAACAACTTCTCCATTACCGACTTTTATGCCCAAGCGTTTTGAATGGGAATCGCGACCGTTGCGGGTTGAACCCTGACCTTTCTTATGAGCCATGTTGATGTCCCTTCTTTTGAATTCCTGTAATCTTTAAACGCGAATAGTGTTGGCGATGGCCGATCTTTCTGCGGTGATTCCCGGGAATATATTTTACACATGTGACTTTTGGGCCAGCAACGTAATCGACAAGTTCTGCGATAATGCTGTAATCGGTAATAAATGGTGCACCAATAATAGATTGGGAACCGTCATTAACGAAAAGAATATCTGTCAAATTGATCTGAGAACCTAATTCTCCTTCGAGCAATTCTACATCGACGGTATCGCCTTCAGCGACTTTATATTGCTTTCCACCTGATTTAATAATAGCGTACATTGATTCTCTCCCTAAAGATATCTCAAAGGACTTTGTAAATTGTAAAAAAGACACTCTCATCGTTGAAATTGCAGATGTAGGATGTCTTTGTTTAATACGAAAAGATACAGATTAGCGGAAATCGCGTTTGAAATCAATCATAAAATCCTGAAAGGATGCGATTAGACCCAATTAAATGTAAAGTTTTAATTGCACCCACTCCGTAAATCATCGTCGATTAGCTTTGTTAATTTTCTTTTTGTTCATTTTTTGTGCTTCGCTCTTAACTGATTCGGTTTTTGATCCACTTCTACTAGTTAATGCGACATTACTGCAATCCTTATTTTCTCTGTCACTCTGCTTGCTTTCTAAACTTCTTATCACTTGCCCTTCAATTGCTCGAAGCAGGCCCAAACCTGGATTTTTTCCATGTCTTGGTCCTACTGTAACCGTTTTGCCTTCAGCATTCCTCCATTTTGCGTGCGATCCCCCTTGAATGAGGTTAAGACCTAATTCAGACCTAAGCACTTGATTTAATTCATCAAGTGACATTCCTTTTTTAATAAAACGCTTAGTTTGTATTAAAGAAGAATCGGCATTAGGAAATGTCTGAATGACCTGTGGGATTGTACACGAAATCTTTTTTTTCTTTAAATCCGAAGAAGGGTGCTTTTTATCTCTTAATACCAAAGCTGCATTTTTAGCGGTTGTTAACGACTCTAGCGCAAATGTCGATGGAACTAATGAAGTCGAATTTAAAAAAGGATTTCCTTCTTCCACA
>JACDGH010000326.1 GCA_013815395.1 Parachlamydiaceae bacterium | reverse complement strand
ATCAAACGCACGGACCAGCCATCGGAAATAATATGGTGCATGACAAAAAGGAATAGTTGCTTCTGTGGAGAAATTTGAATCAATAAAGCACGGGCTAGTGGTCCTTTCTCAAGATCAAAAGGAATTAATTTGTACTCTTCGATATGCTCAAGCGCTTTTTTTTCGGCATCCTTTTGATTTTTTAAATCTATAATCGTTAGATCAAAGCTTTTTGCTTTGGTAAAGGATTGGGATGCTGTTCCATTTTTAGCAGTAAAAACTGTTCTAAAAGCTGTATGTCGTTCTAAAAGTCCATCCAAAGCTTTTTTAAAGTCATCTAATTTTAAATCGACAAATGTATATGCCTCATACATGTTGTATGCAATTGGATTGTCCTGCATTTGATGCAGAATCCAAAGTCGTCGTTGACCAAAAGACAGAGGATATTCCTCTTGCTCCGGAAGCTTTTGGATCTCTTTGAAAAGCCGTTCTTCCTTTTCTATAAGCAAAGCAACAAGGTCAACAAGCCTAGGATTAGAAAAAAGGTCGTGGTAAGAAATCTTTTTGTTGAACCCCTTGTGAATTTCATTGATCAGCTGAATTCCTAGCAAAGAATCACCGCCAAGATCAAAAAAGTTATCTTCAATGCTGATTTCTTCAAGTCCTATGACTTCTTTAAAGATGTTAGTTAGCTGCTCTTCAATTACATTTGCAGATGGACTTTCAGGGAATGTTATTCGTTGAGAATTTTTAATCTCAATTCCATACAGAGCTGCTTCTATCCAAAAGCGTTTCTTCTCAAAATTATATGTGGGTAAAGAAACTTTGTTTAATCTCTTTTTAAATAAAATCTTCCAATCGACATCTTTTATGAGGTATTTGCGACCGAGAGCATTAACATCTTCATCATCCCCTTCAACCATCTTTCCCGCAACATTATCGTTAAGCATGAGCTTTTTCAATTTTACCAAAAGATCACTCACAGAATTTCCGACAACCGCACAACGCTGTTTAAAATGGTCGCGACAAACAGCCATAGTGTAACACACATCGCCATTTGAAAGTTCATGTCCATGCTCTTCTAGGAATGACTTAAAGCGTTCCAACTGAATTTTTAACCCATTTTCGGTCCTATGCGAAAGAACCAATAAATACTCTTGCTCATCTTTTGCATGTACATTAGTCTTAGGCCCTTCTTCCAATACAACGTGGCAATTAGTTCCATTAAATCCAAATGCACTTACTCCGGCACGCTTAATCTCGGCTGAAGGCCAGGGAATCAGCTGATCCGTTATATAGACCGTGGAATCCGGAAAATTAATCAGTTCATTAGGTGTTTTAAAATGCAATGTTGGTGGGATTTTCTTATTTTTTAACGAAAGTACGGTCTTAATCAATCCGGTCAACCCCGAAGCCCCGCCGGTAAGATGCCCTAAATTTGTCTTTACCGACCCCAATCCACAAAATTGTTTATCCTGAGTATAAGCTGAAAAGGCACGATTAATACCATTAACCTCAATCGGATCTCCAATCTTAGTTCCTGTGCCATGAGCCTCAATGTATTGAATTGTGCGGGGATCAATTTTACTCTTTTCCCAAGCAGACCTTAACAATTTTTCCTGCGCAAGTGGGTTAGGAGCGCCAATACTTGAGGAACGGCCATCATTATTTACGGCGCTACCTAATATGACGGCATAGATGTGATCACCATCACTAATAGCTTTTTCATAAGGCTTAAGAATTAGAGCTCCCCCACCTTCTCCACGTACAATTCCATTAGCTTGATTATCAAATGCTCGGCAGCAACCCTCCTGGGTGGTGAGTCCAAGGGCATCTACTGGATCATCCTTAAGAGCAAAGGGAAAGAGTCGCAAATTAATAGCACCGGCCAAAGCCATGTCACATTCTTTATTAATTAAGGCTTGGCAAGCAGCATGAACAGCAACAAGGGATGTGGAGCACGTTGTACTGATATTAATCGTAGGACCATGAAAATCATAATAATAGGACACCCGGGATGTGATAAATGGGGTGACATTGCCCACGACGGCCGATGTAGTTACATGCGGTATGATCTTATGGTATTCATTCAATACATCGCCGAGATAGACACCGGTATTAGTGTGCCGTAACTGTTCTCTGGTATACCCCGCATCTTGAAAGGCCTCATAGGCCATTTCAAGAAATATACGCTGTTGTGGATCCATCACTTTAGCATCAGCAGGCAGGATGTCAAAAAATTCGTTGTCAAACTTATCAACTTCATTAAGAAAGCCGCCTATCCAATATTGTTTTCCATCAACAAATTGCTCTTTTGGAATCTGTGCAGCTAACGGATCAATATCTTTTTTGCGCGATTCCGGAAAAGCGCGTACGCAATTTTTCCCCGTAGCCAAGAGTTTCCAAAACTCATTTGAATTATCGGCGAGAGGCATTCTGGCGGACATTCCAACAATTGCAACCTTGTGGCTTTTGTTCTCGCCAAGATCTTGCTGGTGTTGATTTTTATATTCTTCTATCAATGACAAAGCTACATTTTGTGAAAGCTGTTTATTTTTATATAAAGTGAGTAAATGCGTAAGATAGCGATTCATTTTTATGACTTATTTTAATAGGTTTAAAGCTTCTTCTAATTCCAATGCACCGCTATCAATTCCCTCTAAAAGTTTTATGAGGGAATGATCTGAAGACTCCATTCCATAAAGCTTAGTATTCACGAATTCGC
>JACDGH010000325.1 GCA_013815395.1 Parachlamydiaceae bacterium | reverse complement strand
GGTCCTAGGCATGGTAAGGCCAATCAAGATTGCCTTGAATTTGTGCAGGGAATCCTCGATAAAGTGGGCGAAAATGCCACTGCAGAGCAGGTTGAAGCTTTAATACGCAAGCTTTTGGATGACAACGAATTGGTATTCGGATTTGGCCACGCAGTTTTACGCGTAGAAGATCCTCGTGCAACTGTATTTTATCAAGCTGCAGATGCTCAATTTCCGAATCATCCGTTAGTAAAAATCGCTCGTCTTCTAAGGCAAGCCGGACCGAAAGTGCTTGGCGAAAATCCGAAAATATCTAATCCTTATCCGAATGTTGATGCAATTTCGGGGACCATATTGACTGCCGCGGGATTTCCCTATCCGGAATACTACACTGTATTATTTGGATTATCACGAGTAGTGGGCATAGCCATGCAGATTGTCTACGAACGCTGCGAGGCTCGTGGTGGAAAGGGTACGCCGATTGTACGACCTAAATATTTATTTATACCGCGGGATACCGTTCAACCAAAAGTGTGATAGTTTATGAATTTTAATGAAGTTCAATTTATTTTTAATCGTGCAGCCTCTTTGACTTTTATCAAAAAGAAATTATTGCTGGCCTTTACTGTATTGGCATTATGTGGTTTGCTGGTTGTTTTTTTTCGTGGCTTGGCAATTAATGCCGGGCAATGGATGATCATGAGTTTGACCTTTTTGCCTTTCTTTCTTTGTGCAGGTGTATTGCTTTCTACAGGTATCGTACTGACTCGCATCTATCATGATGAAATCAAGCAAAAGTCCACTTCTTATAAAGAGATTTTAAGTAATTCGCTTGAAGTTATCATTGGAGCCTCTTACTTTTCAATTCCGATTATTTTAAGTTATCTTTTGCTGTGGATGTTGTTGGGAATTTTTGTTTTACTAAAACAAATTCCAGGCATTGGTGAATTCTTTGGTGTTATTTTGGTATTCGCACCATTTATTTTAAATTTAGTGACACTTGTGCTCTGTGTATTAAATATGGCCATGCTATTTTTTGTTACCCCTGTGATAGCTTTAAAAGGATTAAATCGCATTAGAGTGACACAAATCCTTGTAAAAAGACTTAAAAAAGATATGTTTTCGAACATTTTTTTAGCCTTGGTTGCTACATTCCCTTTATTGGTCTTTATTGGATTGCTTACGTTGGCAGCGTTTTTAACAGGAACTGTCTGTTATGGTTGCGAAAATCCATTGCATAATGTACTACAGTGGTTTTTTATCATGATCCCTTTTACAGCATTGCTTTCGCCGGCGGTGATCTTCTTTTTTAACTTTGCCGCTGAAGCTCATGTCCTATTGCAAAAGCATGCTCAGACGCAAGTCTAACCTTAATTTTTGATTCAATTTTAAACGCAAAGCCGCAAAGAGTGCAAAGGGCTTCGCCCCCCTAATATGATGGGAAGGCGAAGCCCTTTGCACTAGAGATTGGAACGATGGAACGATGGAACGATGTAACGATGAAACGATAGAAACGATAGGAACGGTAGACGATAGAACGATAGAACGATAACAACGATATTAAATATCTTAACGAGCCTTCCTTTCGGGGGAGAGTAATTCTTTCTCTATTAACTACTTAAGTACTAATTATAAGGGGAGTGTTCAGAATTTTGTGTAAATAAATCTTGAAGGATAAGATCTTGTATCTTTCCTTCAAGCAGTGAAGCGGAACTGAAGCGTTAGCGGAAGTGAAGCGGCTAAAATTTACACATGGAGAATTCATAATGTCACTTTCACAAGATTTCGATCTTAATGCTGAATTAAAAAAATGCAAAACTGCTGATGATATTGCTGGCAAAGACGGCCTACTACAACGATTAGTGGAAGAACGCTCGAGCAACTTTTGCAAAATGAAATGGATGAGCATTTAGGTTATGTTAAACATTCTCCAGTTGGTGATCATTCTGGAAACAGCCGAAACGGTAAAACTAAAAAAAAATTAATAAGTAATTATGGTCAGGTTGAAGTAGAAATCCCTAGAGATAGAAATGGGGATTTTGAACCAATAGCAGTCAAAAAACATCAAAGAAACATCAGTTCTTTTGATGATAAAATCATTTCCATGTATGCGAAAGGCATGTCTGTTAGAGATATTCAATCTCATGTACAAGAGCTTTATGGGGCTGATTTATCCCCTGCATTAATTTCAAATATTACCGACAAAGTTATGGAATTAGCTACGGAATGGCAAGCTAGACCACTTCAAAAAATTTATCCCATTATTTTCTTTGATGCAATTCATTACAAAGTGAAGGAAAATGGAAAAATTGTTTCAAAAGCATCTTACACGTGCTTAGGAATTGATTTGGAAGGTAAAAAAGATGTGCTTGGAATTTGGATTGGTGAGGCGGAGGGAGCAAAATTTTGGCTCAAAGTCTGCACTGAACTGCAAAATCGAGGTGTAAAAGATGTCTTGATAGCTTGTATTGATGGACTAAAAGGCCTACCGGATGCAATAAAAATGGTATTTCCTGAAGTTGAAATTCAACTTTGTATAATTCACATGATCCGAAATTCTATTAAATATGTTCCTTATAATTGTAGTAAGGAGTTTATGGCTGATTTGAAAGCTATTTACAAATCATCAACAGAAGAATTGGCTTATCAAAACCTTGAAAAACTTCAGAAGAAATGGGATTCGAAGTATGCTCTTGCTGTAAAACCTTGGATAGTACACTGGGACAATCTTAAGACGTTTTT
>JACDGH010000048.1 GCA_013815395.1 Parachlamydiaceae bacterium | reverse complement strand
TTCTTGCAGTCATAAAAGGGTGCTTATCGCCAGAAGAAGCTGTTAAACTTTCCAAAATAGCTTTCATTTTTGAGATGTAGGGCCGGGATTGCTCTGCTTTGGCTTGAGCGCGTTTTAATCGCGCTGCAGCAACCATTTCCATAGCTTTAGTGATCTGTTTAATATTCTCTACAGAACGAAGACGTGTGCGAATTTCTCTTAAAGTTGCCATATGCGTTTAGTCCAAATCTTTCTTTAAGTCATGCTTCATTTGAAATTCTTTTTTAAATTGCCCTGCTGCTTGAGTCAGAGTATCTATAATTGTCTGTGGTAAATCTTTTGTTTTAGCTAGCGTTTGCGGGACTTGTGGATAGTTAGCATCCATAAATGCATAAAATTCGGTTTCAAAGGTTTTTATTAAATTTAATGGAATATCATCCAAATAGCCTTTTGTCCCTACAAAAATAATCATTACTTGCTTTTCAATTGGGTAGGGGGTGAATTTATCTTGCTTCAATATTTCAACCATTTTTTCACCACGGTTGAGTTGACCTTGAGTGGCTTCATCCAACTCTGATCCAAACTGGGCAAAAGCTGCTAATTCACGATACTGAGCTAAATCCAAACGTAGGCTGCCTGCCACCTTTTTCATAGCCTTAGTTTGGGCCTTTCCGCCAACCCGCGAGGCTGAAATCCCTACGTTAATGGCTGGGCGTACGCCTGAATAAAATAAATCCGACTCTAAATAGATTTGTCCATCTGTAATAGAAATAACGTTTGTCGGAATGTATGTGGTCACATCATTGGCTTGCGTTTCGATGACTGGAATACCTGTCAACGATCCCCCACCCATTTTTTCATTGAGTTTAGCTGAGCGCTCAAGTAAACGTGAATGTTGATAGAAAATATCTCCCGGATAAGCTTCTCTGCCAGGAGGACGACGTAGTAATAAAGTTAGCTGTCGATAGGCTTGAGCATGTTTTGAAAGATCATCGTAAAAGCAAACAGCATGCTTGCCATTATACATAAAATATTCACCCATGGCGGTCCCTGAATAAGGCGCCAAATACTGCAATGAAGCGGGATCCGAAGCTGATGCAGAAATTACCGTCGTGTATTCCATAGCTCCAAATTCTTCCAGTGTGGCTACAATGCGCGATACTGTCGAAGCTTTTTGTCCAATAGCCACATAAATACAAATTATTCCAGTGTTTTTTTGATTGATAATCGTATCTAAAATGATTGTCGTCTTACCTGTCTGCCTATCGCCAATGATAAGTTCGCGCTGGCCACGTCCAATAGGGATCATGGAATCAATAGCTTTCACACCTGTTTGTACAGGTTCATTCACAGGCATTCTTTCTACGACATTTGGAGCCTTGCCTTCTACTGGCATAAATTTATCGGCATGCAGTGGACCTTTCCCATCAAGCGGTTCGCCAAGAGCATTCACAACGCGACCGAGCAATGCTTCCCCCACAGGAACTTTAGCAAGCTTACCTGTTCTTTTAACAATATCGTGCTCTTTAATACCTTGATCGCTGCCCAGAATAATGACCCCAACATTGTCGGCTTCGAGGTTTAAGACCATTCCAAAAGTGCCATTTGCAAATTCGACAAGTTCAGACATCATCACTTCATCAAGCCCCCACACCCTAGCAATCCCATCTCCGACTTGTAAAACACGTCCAATTGATTCCAATGAGAGGTCGGCATTGAATTTTTCAATTTCTTGTTGGATAACCCAAGAGACTTCTTCAGGATTTAAAAGCATTGCAGTGGAACTCCTATTAGAACATGATTCGGGACTAACATTTTTCTAACTGACTCTTCAGCCTATCTAATTTATTTTTAACGCTAAAGTCAATCATGTAGTCAGAGATGACTAAGACGCCCCCTCCAATAATTTGAGGATCGACATCACATATTAATTCGAATTGCTTACTATATATTCGATTCAGTTTTTCTTTTAAATGCTCTTTCATTTCTTCATCAAGAGAAACTGCTGTCGTGAGATAGGCTTGCGTCATCCCATAAGTATTGGTAAATATGCTGTGATATTCTTTAGCAATTGCTTCCAAGTATTTAAAGCGTCCTTTATGCATTAGCAGAGATAGAAACCCTAAAAAGGTAGGTTTTTCTTTAAAAGGGATTCTTAAAACACTTTCTTTTTGCTCTCGACTAATTTCTGGGGAATTCAAAAAAGCATAAAGTTTGGGCATTTTATTGTAGAGACTAATGAAAGCCTCAAAGCAACTCAGTAAATCTTGCTGTCCCGTTTTTTCAGTAGAATGAAACAAAGCCTTAGCATATCTAATAGCAAGCTGGGTTGTCATTTAAGTTCTGCCTCGTCAATGAACGCGTTGACCAGTTTTTTTTGTTTTTCGTTGTCTAAATCTTCCTTCACCACTTTCTTAGAAACGCCAATAATCATATCCACAAGCTCAGCTTTCAATTGCACCTTCGCCTTAGCTATCTGAATATTTACCTCTTCCTCAGCTCTTTTCATCACACCTTCAGCGTTTTCATGTGCTTCTTTCTGAATATCTTTAGCCAGATCGCGCCCTTCACTAATGGCTTTTTGAATGATCACTTTCCCTTGCGCATCTACCTCATCCAACTTTTTGTGATATTCATCGATTAATTTATTGACTTCCTTTTTTTGATCGTCAATATAATCAAACTCTGCCTGGATCTTTTGTTTTCGTTCCTCCATCACACCCAATAAAGGCTTCCAAGCAAACCGTTTCATCACCCAAAGCATGATGAAAAATGCAAATATCTGCGAAACAATTTGTCCAATTTCTAAATCCATAGAGTTTGCCGCTTATCCCATTTTTCCCAATAAAATAAAAAACACGATCAAGGCATAAATGGTCAATGCTTCAATTAAAGCAGCCCCAATAATCATATTCGTTAAAATTTTCCCTGAAGCTTCTGGTTGACGACCTATGGCTGTCAATGCTCCATGCACTGCAAGTCCAAGCCCTATTCCTGAACCTAATGCTGCTAGTCCAACTCCAAGCGGTGCAGATATCGCAACTGCTGTTCCTACGTCCATGTTGACCTCCTAATGGGATGATTGTTCTTCATGTTCCGGCATTGATAGTAAAATATAAATTGTACTCAATAATGTAAAGACTAAAGCCTGCATTACCCCAGTTAGCAATCCTAAAAACATAAAAGGAATTTGCAAAGGAAATCCAACGTAGGGTCCTATAAATGATAACATCGTGACCCCAAATATAGAAAAGGCGGCTATAATAGTATCTTCTCCAAAAATATTGCCAAAAAGTCGAAATGCCAAAGTGAGTGGGCGCGAAAATTGTGTGATGATTTCAATTGGAAACATCAAGGGTACCATACACCAACCGATTGCGTCTTTGGGTGAACCGGCCAAGTGATAAATGAAGCCCCCTATGCCCATGTTTTTGATATTCAAATACTGCACCAAAACAAATACAAAAATGGCTAACCCTACTGTGATATTAAGGTTAGATGAGGGTGACTTCATAAAGGGAACAAGACCAATAATATTCATGGTTAAGATGTAAATAAATAAGGTTCCAAGCAAAGGGACAAATTTTTCTCCTCGCGGACCTAATATCTCCAAAATCATGCTACGCAGAGCATCGACGGCTAGTTCAAGAAAATTTTGAAAACCGCTAGGTATGAGGGCTTTTTTACGTGTGCCAAAATAAAAAACAATTGAAATGAGCGTTGCAATAACGATGGAGAAGATAATACTCTCCCAACGATGCAAAAACTTGCTCCAGGAACTGTCATGGAAAATGCGATGAATAAATGTAATGAAATTCGGTAATTCGGGAATGACTGCATGGTCAAAGGTTTCGGTGGCAACATAAAATAAGTTTTTCAGTTGATCCATAATTTTACCTAAACCCTATTCTTAAATTGCTTGATGATCCGATAGACTTCGCGGAAACCTGCAATGAACCCTATCGCCATCAAGATAAACATTAAATAAGGAGCGGTATCAAAAACACTATCCAACCATCGACCAATAAACCATCCAATAATGGGGGGTATGGCCTGGACGAAAGGGATTGTCATGTAGGCCCCAATTACAGATAAATTCGGCTTTCCGCCATCGTCTTCCAAAATAATCCCCTTCGCTCAATGTGGAGTGTCTATTACGATTGTCTAACAATGCAAATTGAGATATCAAATTGAGATATACCATTTTATTTAAATTAAGACAAAGGGATACCGCTAATTAGATATAGTTAGCGTATTTATAGGTGCTAGATGGTAAAGGGTAGAGTAAAGAAATAGCGCTTTATCAGATTCTTCAATATGAATCTAACCCAAATTTTGACTCGATTCTTAACGCAAAGGAAGCAAAGGTGCAAAGTTCCCAAGAACTTTGTCATCCGGACATCATAGGAAGGCAAACCATTTTGCGACTTTTTACCTTTGCTTGCAATGTGTTGAAAATTAAGTCAAAAATTAGGGTTTCATTAAGGCAAAATTTAGTTTTTATAAAATATTGCAACTCATTGAAGGAGGCGTGGGGATATATCCAGGATTAATTTTAACTTCATAATATTTTCCAATATCTTCGAATTTTTCTGGTTTTAAATTCTTTAATTTTTCGATTTGTTTTTGAAATCTTACATCGCGAGTTTTTAGAGCAAATTCTTCGAAAGACCTATAAAATTCTTTTTCAAAAGCAGGTTCAATAACCTCATTTGGTCCATTTAATCCACTGTAATCTTCACATAGACAGCCTAATTCGTTAACTGCTCTATCGTAAATATCAATGATCTGATTTATAGCTCTCCTTTCTGTTTCTGAGTACTCAGAAATCCTGCTATTATATGAGGATAACTTACTTTCATGTTCAAAATATTTTTTTTTAAAAAAACCACTCTGCATTGCTTTCTGGAAAATTTTTTGCATACGCTCAATTTTATATCTACTATTAGCTCCACATATATCTAATATAACATTCATCTCTCCTGAGTCTTTTGAGAGATTTTCCAAAAAAATGGGGTATGATTCTCGCGGTCCTACTGAAGTTGGCATAATTAATTTCTTCCTGTTAATTTAAAAATTTATACCAAGCAAATAACAAAAACTTTTGGTGTCCAAATCAAATTTTTTAAAGCCATCGGTTTTTTAGCATAGGTAGCATAATTTATACGTATGCCAAATTAATACATTTGGCCAAAGAAAAATCTTAAGAAAATCTAATGAGAAGATATGAAAAATGAGTTTAAGTATAAAGTGTTTAGCAAGAGTATATGCCTTAATGCATTCGAAAATCGGTTTTTGGTTTAAGAAATCCAATTTTCGAATGCATTAGGCATAGCAAAACTCAATATACTAAAATTTGTTTTAGAAATAAAAATTTAAGATTGAGAGACGTTTATATTTTCTACACCAGCTGTTAATAGTGCAGATTTTATCCAAGTAGAAACTTCATGCAAATCTAATTTAGTAATTTTTAAATTTTCTTCTTCAATTAAAGAAAATAAAACTCCTGAAAGACGAAAATCTAAATTATCCTTCGTAACATAAAGAGAAGGAGCAAAATGAGCGGCTACAGCTTTAATTATTTGCTGATCTCTCTCAGAGAGGAGTATCATTTTTTCTGATTTATTAAGTCTAAACTTTTGCCAATTATATATCGTACAATATCTATTAAGTTGATTAACCAGAGACTTAATTTCTGGAAAATTTAGTGTATTAATTGAATATGACATTTTAACTCCTATAATTAATTAGGAATTTATGATTATTTTATTATAAAGGATTTATGCAAAAACTTCAATATAAATTATATGCATAATTTTATATTTTGATCTCGGAATAAATTCGGACTATAATCATCGAAATTGATTAATTATTTTTTATTGGAGCAGTACATGAAAAAAAACATTCTTTTCTCCATGTGTGAAAGCCGTAGATGGCCAGAAGAGTGAAAATAAAGTATTGAAATCCAGTAACGTAAAGTCCTTTGTATGAAAGCATACCTACATATACAGTATCTATTACAATCCAATATAACCAGCTTTCAACAATTTTTCGTGCCATCATCCAGGTGGTTATCAAACTAAAAGCAGTTGTCGCAGCATCAAACCATACCATGTTCGAATCTGTCAGTTGTAAAAAATAGGCAAATGTAATAGTTGCAATGGCACCAATGAGCGTCGTGACTACAAATGTATCAAAATCAATGTGAGAAAGTTTTAGGAAAGGATTTTCTTTTTTTCTAGACACCCATCGACGCCACCCATAAGCACTCATCATCAAATAACATACTTGTAATGCAGAATCGCCATAAAGCTGACTCTGAAAAAATAAATAAATGTAAATAACAACAGCTATCATGCCTATAGCCCAACATGCATTGTTTTGCCGAGCTGTCAACCAAACGCCTAGCAAAGCAAATAAAGTTCCAAAAATTTCAAGAGCTAAAATCATGATAATATCGTCCTAACTTTATTCAAAGTTAAAGGGATAGTGGTATTCTCATCCCAAATGATTTTTTTATATGAGTTTATAAAGTTGATTCAATATGCGGTATTTTAGCGACATCGCTTTTGTGAACATAAGGCCTTTTTAAAAAATATTCTTCTCCAAGAATAGAGATGAGTCGATTTTGCAAATAAAAAGCCAACGGTTCACTATGTTTTTTTAACCATAGGTGAAATTTATAAGTTTTGTCATAAAGTTCTTGACCATAGACAGACTGATCCTTGACAATAGGATTATAAATAAACTGACCTACATCAATGTGTACGGGCGAATCATTTGAAATGCCTGTGTTTTGCATCAGTGCATGATCATTATCTGCATACCCTCTAAAGTACTCCGAAAGCAACATTGTTAATAATTGATCGATCATTTTTTCTGCCGAGGCTATTTCTTTCTGTTCAATCATAGTTTTAAGAGTAGGACATAACATCTTAGCTTTATGCTGAACAAGAAATTCCATTTGATCCAGATCCAACTTGTGCATCATTCCGATTTTGTCATATATCGTCATAGTTTTGTGTAAATCATTCGATTTGTTGAGATGTAAATAGACGACCCCTGTCTCTTTGCTAAGTTGTTCAAAAGCAATTTTCCAACTTCTAAAAACGTTATCTAACTTATTTTTTTTCTCTGTGCTCTTCCTATCCTGATAACGACTTATTGCCGGAATGAATCTTAATAGATTAAGCCAAGCCTGTGGACGAAAACGTTGATACTTAAAAAATTTTAATACATACTTTCCATCATCACTTTCAAAAACATATGCCTGACAACCTTTCCCTAAATAAGTATATTCCTGATCTAGTGATTGATCTACTTTTTGCTGCTCTAAAGTAGAAAGCTGGTGAGTTGACCACCTTTCGTCATAACTTAAGTTTGAATTGATATTGTCGATAGTAAATCCTCCCGTCACAGCATAATAGAGCCTAACTATGCCGTAGAGAAAGGAAATGCTAACAAAACAAATCAAAGGTATTTTAAAACGAGAAAAAATGTGCATAAAGAAGTTATTTTTAAATAAGTTGTTATTAATTTTGTTAACTACCTCACATAACGAAACTGACTTAAAAAATTATTCTGTCGCTCTCTTGGGGCTGACAAAAAACAAAAGGAAACAATAACATGTCTTTGGCGTAAGAGGAGCTATTATTTTTAAAGAATTTTAGTTTACCTAAAAATTGACTTTCCCACAAGGAGTATGTAGTGAAGAACAAATCTAAAATCGACTAAGTTGTTATGAACAAAAAAAATTGATCTAAAAGGATCCTATACGAAACTTGTGCCGTAACTTTGGCAGGTGCATTGAGGTTGACTCTTTAACTCAAGGCTCAAAGAGATATAAGATTTCTATACCAATTAGGAACTAATTCACGCGGCACTCCTGCAAAATTAACGATATCCCCTTGCTGGTGTTTTTTTAAATTGTCTATTTTGCAATTACAATACAACGCATGAATTGCATGCAAAATAGATTTCTGCTTACTGCCAAGATCTAATTGTTTTATTTTATAAGCAAATTGAATTTCCACTTCTTGATGAATTTTCCAGCTTACTTCACATGCAGATTTTGCCAAATCTTTAGTTGCCAACTTAGCAATATCTTGAATTAACTCATCTAGTTTGGAGAGACCAAATCTTTCTCGATTCGAGCTAACAATAAATGCGATAGCTTCGCAGCGAGAATTTTGATAAGTAGTTGAACTGAGAGGTATGCCTACTTTTTTTACAATGGTGATTAGGGTTTTTAGAGCTTCAATTTCTTTGTTAACCATAGAATCCGATGATATAAAAGACATAATCATCCTTTTGTGAGTTTATTTTCATCCTATAAATTAACAAGAATTTTATTCAACAAACTTATTTCGACATAACCTAAAAGAATTGAGGTCAAGTTGCCCCTATATTTTCTGAGGCATTCCCGTGATTACAGAATAGTTAGATAAGATAAAATAGGTCTTTAACATATAATTGATGGAATCAAGAGTCAGGTTTTGCGTTTGGCTTTCGGCCTTGTGAATTTGTTCTGGGCTCCAATTCCAAAGATAATAATTTGACAACATAGAAATCCAATAATAATTATCACGCAGCCAAAACTCTTCACTACCTGATTCTAACCGTTTAATTTCCAACATTTCTTGTTCTACAGATCCATTTTCTTGCAACATCTTCAATTCTTTCAAAATCAAATCTTTAATTTGATTCACACCTAATATATCGCAACGATAACGAATGGAAATCCATGAGTTATCTAAAAGAGGGTAAAGAGGAAATTCATAAGAGACATCCACACCATGTGAATATTCCATCTTCGAAGTGATCACGGCACGCAAACGTGCTTCAATAATTTGACACATAAATTCCATCGAAGGAATATTTTTCTCATTAAGGTTAGTTTGAAGAGGAAAAGTAATGCGCGTTAAACTATCTAAGCGACCTGCTAGAGTGATGACTTTATGCGTGATTTTAGGAGGAAAAACAACCGCGAAGTTATCCTGAAAAAAATGAATTGAATTTTTTTTTGGTATTACACTAAGGTACTTGTTTATTAATTTTTTGGCTTCATCCAACTGAAAGCTACCCACAATAATGCATGCAAAGGGAGCAGGATCAGTAAAGCAATTTTCATAAAATGCTTTTGCTTTTTGTAAATCAACATTCCGTAATTTTTTTGCTGAGAGTGGTGTAAGAAAAGTAGGATTTTGAGTATTTACCTGCAAAAAGGCATTTTCATAGGTCTGCTCGGAATCTGAATCTATTTTGCTTAAGATTTTTGTCGCATTTTGTAAAGCCTCTTTCTGGCCAACTTCCGTAAGCTTATGCTGCGTAAATATCATGTTTACACATTTTAGAAATTCTTGAAGGCCCTCTTTACCCGAGGTGCCTTCAATGATGCGACTAAATGGTTGAATTTTCGTGGCTAACTCTAAGGAATGCTCATACAAAAGCACCGATAATTGGTCTGTGCTCAATTCACCAAGACCTGACTCCCATGCAATCTGTGCGGCAAGTTCACCAGAAGGGCGATCGGTGGCATTTAAAGAGGCAAAGCCACCCAAAGCAGAAAGTTTTATAAAAATCTCATCCGATTCAAAATTAGTAGGTTTAAGCCAAACAGTCATCCCATTTTTCAATATCAATTGCGTCAAATTTAAATCTGAAAAAAATTTTGTCTCCGCTATGCCATCTTTAATATCCTCAGTGGATTTAGAAATAATTGTTTTAGAGATAGAAGGAAGCTCATGTGCGTGCAATTTGTTTACACAGCAAAATATTATTACTAAAGTACAACACCTAAAAATAAAATTCATATCACCTGTTTATAGCCCTTTAATTTTTGACACATATTCTCCTCATAAAAAAGAACTATAGAATAAAAATATTAAGATCATTTAAAGAAAGAGTATTTTTATGAAAATTTTTTAAAGGAGACTGAATCAGGATACAGCTGATATACCTAAACCCATTCGAAAATCTGTTTTGGTATAAAGACCCTTTGGCCAAATCGTTCGGATAAACGATCTGGCCAAGCGGGTAGAAAACAGCTGAATGCAAATATTAGTTTTGTGTCATATAGCCAAACTGCTTGTGCAAATTTGCTAAAAATAGGGTCAACATCAGGAAAAATTGAGTCTTACTTACAACATCTGCTAGCTGTTAACTAGAAATTTTTTTGGTCTAAGAAAAAAGTTATTTGCCTTTCTGTACGTTTTCAATCATTTAATGTGCATGAACATGATCGTGATCATTTGAATCGTGATCGTGATCATGATCGCTCTCATGGTTATGATTAGGTGTTAAAGGATTTTCGCCTTTGCTATTCATAAGCTCTTGCCGTTTTTTCATTTTGATTTGTTCGACTTTGCATTCATATCCTTCAACATGAAACATGAGCTTGAATTTTTCCCATTCATCGGCAAATTCTTCAACAAATTTAACATCGACATTTTGTTTGATTGCTACCAGCAAAAACAATAGTTTATGAGCGCTAATAATTCTTTTATTGGTGTCATCTTCACCTGGTTTAATTTTTTGCTGTAAGAAAAAAGTGGTCAAGGTACTTGAGACATCATTAGAAGCATTTTCTTTTTGCAAGATCCAGCGAATAAATTCATTTTTATCGCGCGCACTTGAAGATTTATTTTCTTTCAAAATCGATACACATTTATACATTGTCTCTATGTATTGATCAATTTGATCAAAAACCATATCGTCATGATAAATACCGCAAGGCATTTGACAATGAGCTGAAAGAGAACCAGAATAGGTTAAGATTGCGAATGTTGCAATGTGTAAAACGCGTTTAATCATTTCCATTCCTGATAGAATTATTTCCTTAAGAGTATCCAGTACGTCATTCAATAAAAGTACAGTAATGAAACTTTCAATTTTATGCAAGAGGCCGATAAGTCATTTTATCAGAAAATATCTTCAAATGCTTGAAAGCTATAAATTTAAAACATTAAAAATTTGATCATTTTATGAGAATATTTGAACAAACGTTTGCGAAAAGTCCGATTTTTGATTATGATTTATGATTTGGTTCAAAACTGACTTCTTCAGGAGAATTCATGTTTACAAATATCTATAAGCCTGTCGAGCAATTTTTTCTTTACTCCTGGTGGATAATATTATTTACCATCTGCTGTTATTTAGCCTATGAGCAGGGATTAGTGAAGCGCGATAAGGACTTTGACAAATTGCACGCTCAATATATTGAGCTACAAAAAGAAAATAAGCGCAGCTTAGCGTTACAAGAAAAACTTCTATTACAAGTAAATAGCCAGAGTGATGTAGAATGGGTGGAGTTGACTTTAATGAAGGGTCTTGGTTTAGTTCCAGATGGACAAACAAAAGTTGTTTTTACCCACCCTGAAAATAAATAGATATTTTTAAAAGCATGGACATTTCTTTTTCTCTCTCATTTATCGTTTTTCTGACATTTTGTTCAGGCTTTTTTTCGGCTTCCGAGGCTGCTCTTTTTTCCCTGCCTTCAACAAGAATTAAGGCTTATCAATTTAATAAAGATTTTCGAAAAAAGCTTATCTCTAATCTAGTTTTAAAACCTAGAGATTTGTTAGTTACAGTCTTTATGTTAAACACGTTAGTAAATATTCTTTTACAGAACACTATTTCGCATTTCTTTGGTCATGCAGCCAATTGGTTATTTAAGGTAGGAATTCCTTTTGTGATCATGCTACTCTTTGGTGAAATTATTCCTAAATACATAGGATTAAAAAATAATATCGAACTGTCCCAGGCTGTAGCGCCAATTATTAATTTCTTTCAAAATATTTTAAGCCCGCTTAGAAAAATTATCATCAATATTACTGTGCCTGTTTCACATACTTTGTTCTTTTTCTTACGTAAAGAAAAAGACATCTCTAAAGAAGAGCTCAAACATGTCCTTAAAACATCTCAGGAGCATGGAGTTCTTCACTCTGATGAAGCTGAGCTGGTTTGGGGTTATCTCAACTTACAAGAGGCTTCTGTGAAGGAACTTATGAGACCGCGCGATGATATTTTATCTTATGATATTAATGAGCCCATTACTAAATTAATCCATCTTTTCATTGATCAGGAATGTTCAAAAATACCTGTTTGTGATCAATCTTTGGAAAATATTATTGGAATTGTCAATGCTCAGGAGTTTTTCTTGAATCGCCAAAATATTTCCACTGGAAAGCAGCTTGAAAAAATTTTGACAAAGCCTCTATATATCCCTGAAACAACTCCTGCTCAAATTTTATTACGACGCTTTGATGAGCAAAATCAGCTTCTGGCATTGGTTGTGGATGAATATGGTTCTATCTCTGGACTCATTACCCGCGAGGATCTTGTTGAGATGGTTATTGGGAAAATTTCTGATCGTAGAGATACAAAAGATTTATACACTAAAGCCGGAAACAATGAGATTATTACGAGTGGTCGATTAGAATTAAGCGAACTTAATGAGCTTTTTGATGTAGATCTTTCAAGTGAAAATAATATGATTACGATAGGTGGTTGGCTCACTGAACAGTTTGGAGACATCCCTAAGACAGGAACTAAAGTGGAAATTGGAAAATTACTTTTCCATGTTTTGGCGGCCGAACCAAATAAAATCCATCGACTCTATATCCGTAAACTTGATCATAAACAGCTGAAGAAAACGCACCCCCAAACATAGGTAACATGCATATTAATGCCACAGTCTGGTTACTCTGCAATCTTCTTTCAATCATGGTTTTAGCATTTTATTCTATGCAAGAGATGGCTTGCGTGTCTTTCAACAAAGTACGATTGCAATACTATGTAAGCAAAGGACTTAAAAGGGCTGTTTGGCTTAATTATCTTTTGCAAAACCCATCCCGACTATTTGGAACAACGCTTATAGGAGTAAATATTGCTTTAGTTATTGGCTCGGAATGTTCGCGCGAATTTCATAGCGCTCTGGGAATTAATCCCGACCTAGCTCCCCTTTCACAAGTCATCCTAGTTGTTATTTTCGGGGAGCTAGCGCCTATGTTTGCCGCGCGTCATTATGCCGAAAACGTGGCTATGCTTGGAGTTCCAATCGTCTACGCTTCTGCCCGACTGATGTCGCCGTTTTTATGGTGTTTAGGGGGAATTTCTAAATTATGTAACTTAATTGTTGGTGGAAAAGAAATTGAAGCTAATGC
>JACDGH010000047.1 GCA_013815395.1 Parachlamydiaceae bacterium | reverse complement strand
TCTAAAATGTATAAAAGCAGCCCTAAGAAAGCCTGCATTTACTTTTGCAATTACCTCTTTATGTCCTTTAAGTCCTTTATGTCTTTTTCGTCCTTTATGTCCTTTTCGTCCTTTAAGTCTAGTTCTGAGACCGTTTTTTTTGGCCCTAAACTTCCTGTATACAAAATGTATTACTAAACGGTTCAATTCTCACAACTTTTTGCCAATTAAAATAGTTGCAATTCCTCCCATTAGCGGAATGCTGCGTATTTCTACGTAGCCGGCCGCTCTCATAAGGTCTTTTAAGGCTTCAGGCTGAATGAAAGAGTGAATGCTGTTACATAAATAGCGATAAGCGTTTTCGTTCGAAGTGAATATTTTACCCATCACTGGAAGAATTGTGCGCAAGTAGAGTCCATGTCCTAAGCGCAATAGGGGATTTGTTGGTTGAGTAAGTTCGAGAATGCCAAAAGTGCCCCCCTTTTTGAGTACTCGATAAACATCTTTCAAACACTGCTGAGGCAGTTTGACATTGCGTATGCCGTAGGCAATTGTAGCGCATTCAATGGTATTATCAGGAAGGGGGATTGACTGAGCATCTGCTTGAAGATAAGTGATGTTATAACGGTTAAGATTTTCTGCCTCAGCTTTTTTACGTGCAAAGGCAAGCATTTCTACCGAAAAATCAAGCATATAGATCTTAGAAGGTGCTGGATCATGACTTTGAACACTGATCTGCTTCAAATATTCAAATGCAATAGCACCTGTGCCGCAACATAAATCCAAAATGCTATCAGGATGCGATGCTATTAGGGTTTTTTCAATGAGGGTTTGATTCCAACGCTTATGCATCTGAAAGGAAAGGATAGCATTCGTTTTATCATAATTTTCAGCAATGCTGTTAAACATCTCTTGGATAGTAGTCGGATCGTTTTTATTGTATGATGTCATTTCTTTTCTTTCTCATCCGGTCGTTTGCATAAATGGCAATTGGTTTTCTCTGCATCACATTCTATATCACGTTTTTTATTTGGGTCGCGACCACATGCGCCGGGTCTAAGCGAGGATTTGCCTTTCACTAGCCAACTTAGGGATAAGCAAGCAATGGCAATAATGACAATGATAAAAGCTAAGCCTAAGGTTAACAGCAAAGTGGACATCTTTCCCTATATGTAAATTTTTTCGTGAGTTTAATGTTTTTAGCTATATTATTGCAAGTTGCGCAATTCAGCGCTCGGAGAATCCTATGACCCAGCCCAATCCTGCAAAGAAAATCTTTTTCAAAGGAGCAAATGTCATTCCATTGACACTTGCTGTCGTTGCAAGCCTAATTGTATGGCTTATTCCCACCCCTGCCAATTTGGAGCCCAGAGCATGGCAATTATTTGCGGTGTTCGTGGGACTAATCACAGGTCTGATTGGCAAGGCCTTGCCGATGGGTGGTATATCCTTTTTGGCGCTAACTATTTTGATTGTTTCCCATACATTGACGGTTAAAGAGGCTTTTAGTGGCTTTGGTAACCCCATCGTTTGGTTAGTTGTAGCGGCCTTTCTTTTATCGCGAAGCTTCATTAAAACAGGTCTGGGTATGCGTCTGGCTTATCATTTAGTGGCTTTGCTTGGCAACAAGACTCTTGGGCTTGGCTATGGGATAGCTGCTACGGAATTATTACTTGCTCCGGCGATCCCTAGCAATACAGCCCGTTCTGGAGGGGTCATATTTCCTATAGTTCGCGCACTTGCTATTAGTTTTAATAGTACCCCAGAAAAGCATTCTCAAAGGCTTATGGGTGGATTCTTGACATTGGTTGCATTCTACAGCAACCTGATTACGAGTGCCATGTTCATTACTGCAATGGCAGCCAATCCGCTGATTGCAGGAATTTTGCTGGAAAATGGAATGCCCTTGACGTGGAGCCAATGGGCTCTAGCCGCTAGCTTGCCTGGCCTCTTAAGTCTATTATTAATGCCTTATATAGTCTATCGCATTTATCCTCCTGAAATTACCCATACGCCCGGTGCTAAGCGGCTAGCTCATGAGCATTTAGAGGTCATGGGGAAAATGTCCAAATATGAGTGGATCACTGCCTTAGTTTTTATAGTGTTGATTTTTCTTTGGATGTTTGGTGAGCTCTTTGCTATTGATAGCACTACAGTAGCCCTCTTTGGAGTATGCATATTTCTGATAACAGGTGTATTGACATGGAACGATATCAAAGAAGAGCATGAGGCGTGGGATACTTTAGTGTGGTTTTCGACACTTTTGATGATTGCAGGCTTTTTAAATCAATTTGGATTGACTAAATGGGCAAGCGCTCACATTCATTTTTTATTAGATAATATGGAGTGGTGGATGGCGTGGCCTTTGCTTGTATCGATTTATTTTTATATGCATTACTGCTTTGCGAGTAATACAGCACACGTAAGCTCGATGTATGCCGCTGTGCTTGGTGTGGGCATTGCCTTAAGAATCCCTCCATATCTGATTGGGTTGTCCTTAGCCTTTTGCAGCAGTTTATTTGCCTGTTTAACACACTATGGTACAGGTTGTGCGCCTATTTTATTTGGTTCAGAGTATGTCAATCTTAGAACATGGTGGCGCATGGGTGCCATTATGAGTGTTGTTTTCTTATTGATCTGGGTGGGTTTAGGCTCAATGTGGTGGAAATTTCTAGGCTGGTGGTAGGCTACCCATTTAGTCCGAAACGCGCTTGAGTTTTGAGTCTGACTTAAATCGTGAACGTACCCGTGCCCGATTTAAGATCTATACGGGCTTGGTCCCGCCCTAACTAAGGTAGCCAAGGCTTTCCTGCCCCCAGCTCTTTCTAATGACCATCTTAAAGCTTGAATCAGGCTTTTTTTTCTTCATTAATTGGAGAAAAAAATTTTGATCTAAAAGTGGTATCAAGAGAGGAGCTTATCATATCAGAAAGCATTTGTGAATAATCACCCGCCATGGCAAAAAGATCTTGATATCGCTTCAATAGATTTTTAACTTCCTCTTTATTGTCTGCATCTTTCAAATAATCACTTTTTGGATCCTCAATACCTTTTAGTAAAGCATTTAAGTCATTTGAGTTAAATGCTTTCTTTTGTACTAAATCGTAGATAATTCTACCAATTTGATTTCTAGTGTTGGTTATAGCTGGATTTTTTCCTAAAACTTCTTGAAAATCACAGTGATCAGTCAATTGTTTTTCTGACAAATAACTTTCAACAAATTTTGCGAGCCAGTTGTTAATTTCGTCTTGTTCCGGATATTGATTTCCAATTGCTGGAATGAAGGGTTTTACCTGATTTAACATAGCAGGAACCAATATTTTTGTTACTCTGTCATGAAGAGGGGACAGTTGCTTACATTGCATTTGCTCGCAAAATCCTGTCTCCATAATTTTTTTAGGAGTAACTGGCTTATTCCGAGCAATTCTGTCTAATAAATATGGGGAAAATTCCGAACAGTGAGCCGGTTTAATGTGTTCACTACTCATATTTTCGTAATTTTTTTTAAGGCCTTTGGCGACCTGTTTTAAAGCTTCTTTTTCATAAGGTGGTTGAAATAAAAGAGTGACGGCAGCTCCAAAAACTCCGTTTGCATCGTATGGAACGTGAGGAATAGTTATGTTTACACTCATTGGTCTTTTCCTTTAATTACAGGGTTATTTTTGTTGTTTTGGAGATTAGCGATTAAATTATTTTTGGCAAAGAGTTTTCTTGAGTGATCTGTAAGGAAGGTTGGCAGATGGCAGATAGGACGATGCAGTCAGGGGGATGGTAGGGCTTAGGATGTTTGAAAGGACGAAAAGGCCATAAAGTACATAAAGGAAATAGGACAAAAGGTTGAATAGGGAAAAATGGCTGGAAGGCTATTCTAGTCCTTTACGTCCTTTACGTCCTTTATGTCCTTTTCGTCCTTTAAGTCCTTTAAGTCCTTTTAAGAAGCTCGAATCTTTTATTTATTTATTTATTTATTTATTTATTTATTTATTCCTCGAGATCATCTTCGATTTCCTCGTCGAAATCATCCTCGTCATCATTCAAGTCATCAAGTGATATAGGCGCCTTTACAGGTTTAGCTGCTGGCCGTTTCGCGGCAGGACGAGCAGAAGGCAAGGCAGGGACAATATCGATCCAGATAGGGGAGCTCCATGCCATATGACCATCATCCTGAGTAAATCGAAGATAGTAATAAACAAAAGGAGGTTTTTTGTCTTTAGCATCAATAGCCGACTTTTCAATCGGCGTCATATCGTCGAAAGTGAATTCCAGCCAGTAGTTATCAGATTCAAACGTTTTAATCACTTTTCCATTGCGAATAATCTCAAGCGTTTTGATTTTGGTTGTTCCAGCAGCATATCCTGAAAGGTGTCGATTCACACGTAACCCAGGTTTTGTACCTGTATTAGCTTCTGTTCCCATCGGCATTCCTGCTAATGATAACCCCAAAATGATTCTTTCACCCGTGGTTGCATAGCAAGAACGGTTATGTAAGGCTTCAGAGAGTGCACTTCGAGAGTGTTCCGTTGCGATGATGGCAGTGAGGCCTGGACTATATTGAATTTGATCGCTATCGAAGAAATCGCTGTAGATGCCGCGGTCATCCAGTCCTCCTGCAACAAAACCGAAACGACAGTTTTGATTCAATGCTTTTTGGATGGAGCCCTCAGGAGCTTCTTGCACCCCATTTTTGCCTGTCGAGCCAATACTGCGGGGGTTGCCCTCTTTTTTAGTGCATTCGCTGGATCCCCAAGCGTTGTAGATTTCAACAACGCGTTCGAATTCAGGATTGAAATCTTTAAAATCATACTCAAAGCCTTTACCCATGGTAAAAGTTGGAATAGAAATCATTTCTTTAGGAGTGAAACATTTATAAATCTTGCTTAATGAGGTGTACTTTGGATCTTTCTTACGAAGAATTTGCTTATTTTCTTTTGTGAAAAGAAAATGACGGGCGCCTTCTTCTTTAGGTTCACCCATCCATTGTGTTCCAAGGAATGTCGTAAAACGATCTGCTTCATCAAATTCGCCGACATTTTGAGTAATTAGCTTCCACATTTCATTAGATGTTTCTTCTTGGCTTTCAAAGGGTGAGATGCCATAAAAATTAGCCGCGCGATCATCGCGGAAATGTCTCAAACAACTCTCTATGTTTTCCGTCGAATCTATGCGTTCTGATTCCCCATGAAGTTGCCCCCAAAATAAATGACGCGCATTTTCACTGAAACACATGATCGGTGCAGAGCAGAACACTTTATTGTTTTGGGTGTTAAGCAAACGAATCGTATAGATGCCCGGATCATTAAAATAGAGGTTTGGCAGGGCAATAAATCCTGTTTCAGGTACAAAAAGCTTCCATGTGAGGTTTTCCCTTAAGTGTTCATGAGAAAGTTCTACTAAAGTGCTATCAGGTGCCTGGCTAGTTAAATTGCCATGTTCATCTTCAAAACGCACAATCACGTCGAAACGTTTATTGCGGGCCACAAAAGAAGGCGCTAGCACGCGGATAGAGCTTAAAACATTTCCACGTACATCGAGGTTAAATACTTCAGGGTCGTCAAAGTGACCTTTACCTGAAGTGTCAACATAAAGATGGAAAGAGCGACGCCGTTGAGCATTAGTTTGCGCTTTTGTTCCGTTGCGACGTGGGTCGGTTGGGGCGCCAACAATTATAGTTAAATTATTTCCGGCTTCAAGAACACTTGGTAGAACAAATTCGAACATTGGAGTAAAGCTATCAGGAGATTCAACTTCTTTCGCTTGAAAGATTTTACCTTTGTCCATCTGGGCAAAAATGACATTTTCAGCTTTTTTAAGGTTCGTAGAAGGCACTTCCCAGTCAATATCGCGCCCTTTGCTCATTAAATCGAATTTTAACCGTGTGCCTTTAGGAAGGTCAATACTCGGGGTGTAAATAAATTTCCATGTATTAATTTCCCCAGCAGAAGCAATGTTAGGTTCACAATAGCATATTGAACGACGCATGAAAGAAGACTCCGTTTAGTTAATTTCTATACAGCATATTCTACAAACCGTTTTTCACGGATTATAGTCACTTTAATTTTTCCAGGATAACTTAGATTTTTTTCGATTTTCTGGGTAAGATCTTTAGCTAGTGCTTCGACGCCATCATCATCAATCAATTCAGGCACTACAATGACGCGCACTTCACGCCCTGCTTGCATAGCATAAGCTTTTTCTACTCCTGGGTACTCTAAAGCTAGATCCTCAAGTTTTTTTAGTCTGGTCACATATTCTTCCACAGGTTCGCTTCGAGCGCCTTGACGCGATGCTGAAATGGCATCTGCTGCGCTGCATAAAGATCCTTCAATCGTCGTAGCTTCCATTTCATAATGGTGGCAACCAATCCCATTGGCCACGTCTTTACTTTCACCAAACTTGAGCGCTAAGTCATGTCCAATAATGGCGTGAGAACCTTCCATTTCATGGGATACAGCTTTGCCGAAGTCGTGAAGCAATCCAATGCGTCTGGCTAGGCGAACATTTAATCCAAGCTCAGCCGCCATGATGCCCATGAGGTGGGAAACTTCAAGTGAGTGATCAAGAATATTTTGACCATAGCTATAGCGGAACTTTAACTTGCCCACTAGCATAATTAAATCTGGATGTAGGTTCATAGCGCCGGCGCGCAAAGCAGCATCTTCGCCGTGCTGCCTGATCAGTTTTTGTATGTCTTGCTTGGTTTTTTCAACAACCTCTTCAATACGCGTTGGGTGAATGCGCCCATCTTTAAGGAGCTCTGTAAGTGAAGATTTAGCAATTTGCATCCTAACAGGGTCAAAACCTGAAAGCACAACCGCGTTTGGGGTCTCATCAATAATAAAATTGATACCAGTAGCTCTTTCAAGGGCGCGGATATTTCGGCCTTCTCGGCCAATAATACGACCTTTCATTTCATCGTTAGGAATAGCTACTGTATTGACAGTTGCTTCTGACACACATCTGACGGCTAATCTGTTAATAGCGGTGGCAATGATTTTATTAGCTTCATTTTCGGCTTCTTCTTCAGCTTCTTTCTTTGTGCGTCGAATTAGATGAGCAGCCTCAGTTTTAACATCGTTCGTAATTTGGGCAATTAAATACTCTTTAGCTTCACTAATGCTAAATCCGGCGGCTTTTTCGAGCTGCTCGATAAGTTTTCCTTGAGTGGTAACAACAAGTTTTTTTTCGTTTTCAAGCTGCGTTTGCTGGGCCATTAATTGAGATTCGCGTTTTTCAATATCTGAAAGTTTTTTATCGACCACATTCATGCGCGTTTCAAGCTTATCTTCACGTTGCTTTAAGCGATCTTCTTCACGTTGTGCTTTTCGTTTTTCAGTTTGCCACTGCAGCTCTAATTCCCGCTGCTGATCAAGAAGGTTTTGTTTAAGGGTGATTTCAGCTGCCCTTTTTAAAGCATCGCCATCCATTTCCGCTTTTTTGAGGATTTCTTCGGCAATTTGTTTGAAGTGTGTGAGTTTAAATCTTTGGATCGACCATAGGCCTACAGCCCCTAATGAGGAACCTCCGAGCGCGGCAATGATGAGTTGAGCAATGTATTCCGAAGACATGAATGATTGTTCCGTTACAATTTTCCGGCGTGGTATTTTACCAGAAAGACTGGTTCAGGTTAGAATACATGATTGTGATTTCCTATGCCATTTAATTTATGTTCTTTTAAGATTGACTGGGTCTTGGACAAAACCTTGTTTCCGATGAGCCGAAAAGTCTGTCATAAAACAATAATAGCGGCTCACCGGCAACAAGTTTTTCTGTCCAACCCCAGTTTTTTCAGACCCATTGATAATTTTCGCTACAGATTATTATTTCACCCTCTCTTTAAGAGTTTAAGTGATCTCTTTCTTTATCGTGAGAAACTTGAGACCAATGTGTAATGTGGTCACCATCTAAAGTTGCTATCGCGATAATGCATAAATTGCGTTTATCCCCACCCTGTAGAGTCAGGTTCATGTCATATTGAATGACAGCTTTGTTGCCTGAAGTCAAGCAGTCTTGAATATGGGAGAATTCGATGTGTGAGTATTTATTTTGTACTTCTTGAATGCGTCCTAAAAAATCTGGAATGTTTTTTCCAATCAGTCTCCCATTACTCGTATTTTGAAAATCATGTGAAAGGGTCATTTCAAAATGTGCAGGGGAAAGTGTGTGTCTTTGATTACAGCAGGTTTTAAAGTCATTAATAAAATTATTTACTAATCTTAAGGCCTGTTGCTTGTCAAGGCCTTGTGTCTTTGTTGCTACCATAACTTTCTCCTGGCTAGGTTCTGTTTTGAACATTGATGAGTTATCGATAAATCGAGCGTTACCAACCCATTTGGATTGGAGTCCTCATCAACCTAACTATTTCATTTAAAAAAAATAATATCAATGAAATAAGGAGTCTTTGTTTTTATTGTTTAAGGGTTTTATGCGAATTTTTTCGACGACTCTTTCATTAGAGTCTATGATCTCAATTTCAAAATCGTCGTGATGAATGACAAACCCTTTTGTTGGAATAGCACCTGCGCAAGCAAAAACATAACCTCCAATTGTATCATATTCTCCCTCTTCAGGAATGTCGATGCCAAATTGTTCCTGTGCGTCAAAAATATTCATTCTAGCATCAACTACCCAACTGCCATCGGATTGTAATGTGAATAATTCTTCTTCCACATCATATTCATCTTCGATGTCACCTACAATTTGTTCGAGAATATCTTCGATCGTCACAATGCCTTCTGTGCCGCCATATTCATCGACGACAATAGCTAAGTGCACTTGTTTTTTACGAAATTCTTGCAGTAGATTAGATATTCGTTTTGTTTCGGGAGTATATAAAACGTTTTTCTGAATAGTTTCGATAGGCGCTTCTAAAATAGTGGGATCGTTGCCTTTCTGTTCATATTCACGAAACTTGGTAAGAATGTCTTTATACATGAGGACGCCGACAATATTATCGACCGAGTTGCGATAAACAGGGGTGCGGCTATAACCTTCTGCAGCTAATAAATTGGCGGCTTCTTTAATCGAGGTTTCGGCTGATAAACTGAACAGATCCACTCGCGGAACCATTACTTCTCGGGCAATCCTCTCTCTAAACGCTAATACAGATTCGATGAGAGTTTTATCGTGACGATTGATATCTGGAGTAAATTTAGTATCTTCAATGATATCAATAATTTCTTGTTTCGCTTGAGCCTCTGCCTCGGGAGTATGGTCAAAATTAATTGTTTGCGAAAAGGATTGCGAAATTTTTAGGAAAAAATAAGTGATAGGGAACACTAGAAACATGAATAGCGATGAAAATGGAGTACAGACACGCAGCGCTTTTTCGGGCAAACGCATTCCAAGCATGCGCGGCAAGTATTCCCCAATAATGAATGATAGCATCAGCATTACAAAGACACTGAATATGACCCAAAAGGTAGAGAAGTCAGCAGTACGAATACCATTAAATTCTAAATGTAAAACCTCCTCTTGAAATAAGGGAGTTGCTTGTAAGAATAGGACGGCTGAGGCTGCGTAGCAAAATCGCGCAATGTTCTGTGCACAGACAGCTGAAAAAAATAAGCCTTCGTACTCATGCTGGGGGAAGAAATGCAGATGGAATGGTCGGTAGAAAAATAAGTTGCCAATCGAGGTGAGTTGTTTTTTTAAATCTCTTTTATGCATCTGTCTAAAAGCACTTGTGACAGCGGTAAGAAAAAAAGTGCCTAGTAGAAAAAATAATGAGATGAAAAAACTAATAATAAGAAACAAGGAGCCTCTCTAATTTAATTTATTGATGCAAATTGCCTTAAGCGCCCACCCAAATATTCTTTTTTCTTAGATGTTCTAAGTGAAGGGATTCTGCGGCGCGCATTGTCTCGTTTTCGATGTCTTCAATATCATCAAATCCAATTAAATGCAACAATCCATGAATAACATATAATGTGACTTCCTGATAAACATCTCCGCCATGCTCATTGACGTATTTAATGGCTGTTTCAGGGCACACAAAGATATCACCCATTACGCGATAGCCTTGCACCTCAGTGTCATCCATTGGGAATGAGATGCAGTCAGTCGGTGAAGGGTCATTAAAATAATCGCTATGTAAATCGCAGATAATTTCAGTCTCAACAAAATGAATAGTGACTTCATCGTAATGAACGTTAGCGACAGTTAAAAATTCTTTGACAACTTTTTGTGTGGATTTATCAGAAATTTTTAATTTTTTTTGATTTTGAATAACAAGGATGTTCATATCTTTGAAAGTTCCATACGAGGGGAAGAATTAGGGTGTGAAAGAAAGGGAAGAATGTGCAAGAAAATGCAAAAAATGCAATAATCTCGATTTGAAATTTTAAGGGACTTAAAGGGCGAAAAGGACGTAAAGGACATAAGGGACGTAAAGGACATAAAGGACATAATGGACCTAGATAATTTGTTTCTGTATGTGCGTCAAGTCTCTTACTTTAAGTCCTTTATGTCCTTTAAGTCCTTTTTAATGGACATGAACAAAGTCGATTATGACCACTTTCAAGGAGAAGCTATTTCACCGCAAGGGCGGCTCTATAAAAGTGCAAATCGCGATGTTATGCAATAACAGGAGTTTTTGGAAGACCTGTAACTCTTTCCCGTTCATCATTCCAACGTCCAAGTTTTTTTAGGACGTCGATGCGTTCGAAACGCTTAAGTACGTTTCTTTTTTTTGCGCCTTTATTGGCTTTGCCGTAGCTTGTATGTCTGGACATATGTCGCAACCTTTTAATGTTATTGAAGTTTGCAAATTATTTAATTTTAGGAATAAAGGCCATAGCAGAAAGATCACCTTGAATTGAATTAGGATGATCTTTAAAACCCTTTGGCAAATTATCTTTCAACGCGCCTGTCTTTTTGGACGGAGCACGGTGTTTATGCGGGGATTGACTTCTTCTTTCTGATTGCTTGCTTATGCGTACCATAATTCGCTATTCTCCATGAAATAGAATTTGAAAGGAAGTATACCGGTTGAGTATTTATTATTGCAAGGTAAATGTAAATGCAAGTCCTTAAAAAGAGGCGACTAAAAAATGAATTAGCACGTGGATGATTGAATGCATAAGTATGTGAATAGAATGAGCAAAAAAAGAGGAATTAGTCAGGTCGCAAATCACCTATACAAAAATCAAAAAATGCTTAAAGGAAGTTTTTTTATATAGATTTACCAGCCTTTTCCCTGCGTCGGCACTGTGGGATTCAATAGTTAAAATATCCAACTTGGCACTAATTCTCTCATTTGCACATTCCATTTTTTTGCTCTTCTTCTGGATATATAGATATAATTTAAATGTTTTATTGATTTTAATTCAAATAGATGATAAAATTGACTTTTATTTGTGATTATTGAACGCTGTTTCTAAGATAACGGTAGTTTGTATTGTTAAAATAATTTATAAAGGATTTAAAAATGGGCTTAAACATTAATACTTCTAAAATAACTCCATACGGCCAAAGTAATCTTACTGCATCGGGTTACAAGGTTTACATTGATTCAAACCAAAGAGGCGTTTTAGAGCTTGCCAATGGTGATGCATTTAAAATAGTCGTCTCTAATATTGATGAAAAAACGCTGAATCAATTTCAGCTTAAAGATTGGGAGCAAGTAGCTTCCAAGATGGTCAAAATGCTGGCTGCTCAAGGCATGCTTAACAATTTTTCAGGTGCCGAATTTACTTCGAAAGCAATCAAAAATCTTTCGTCGGAAAATGTCATTCCATTAAATGGAGCTAATACCACAAGTGAGCAGCAAGAAATGATTAATGACCTTTTAGTAAGGAAGCGGGAGATTGAAGCGCCAAAAAAGGAAGAAACTCTTCCTCAAACAAATGTGACTTCTACAGGTGCGAATAAGTATGCAGCGAATAGAGCAAGCCATAGCAAGAAAAGTGGTATTGCATATAAAGTGTCTATAGTGGCAGGGTTAGCATTGCTTGGATATGCTTTATTGCAAGGTGGAAATTATATAAATAAGATTGCTAGTACTGCAGAAGTGATTAAATTAAATGATAATTATATTCATCATGATGAGGTTTCAAAATATCCTTTAAACTCTGCTCTTTATTTAAAAACGAACGAAGAAATTAATAAATACTATTATAATACTTTATGTCCTCTTTCAAAATGTATAACTGAAGAATACCAAAAATGCTTTCAGAAAGAATTTAGAAAGAACCCTAATGCTAGAGAAACTTGCTTCACTGATGAAGATAAAAAATGTTTAAAAAAAGAATCACAAGAATGCCTAAAGGAAGAAGTGTTAGTAGAATCTTCTCCACATTACATGCACACTACGCATCATGATCACAAGTTGTGTGCAACGGAAAGCACTAGGAAAGATTGGGTACAACAAAGTGCTACTTTTGGTCCTCAAGGTTTAAACCTAGGATGGGTTAAAACCTGGAAATTTAAAGATCCTGAGAACCCCACTCGCTTAGAGTGTTATTTGTACGATCTTCCTACTGGGGATGCGTTTGATGGCAATGGGATAAGGTTATCTATTATAAATTGTTCCGATGAGGATAAAGATGAATTTCGAAATAACAAGAAATTTATCGAGGAACTAAAAAAAAATAAGGTTGCAATAGAGGAATCTGCCAATGAATTATTGGAAAATGGATGGAATCCTTCAAAAAGACTTGTAAATGGAACTAAAGCTTGCGGAATATATCATGATCCTCTTAAAGAATTGATTGTAGGAAGGGGTCAACCAAAAGGGTTTCCAGTTGATAGTATATGGAAAAATTAAGAATTCGATGCAAGATATAGGAAGTAAGAATATACTTCATGGACAAAATGGGCGAATTAGAAACCCAAATGCAGCAAAGATTATTTTTGCTAAACTTGCCCGTACTGTCCATTTTAGTCAGTTGCAAAAGTAATTGCTTAGAGCTGATTATATACGTTTTAAAGGCTAAATAAAACGCAGAGTTTAGAGAAGCGCGGTGACATAGAGAGAGCTAATAGATAGATTTAATCACTCAACTATCGGTGATCTTAGTTTTTTAAAATTATAAAATCCTTAAAGGGTTGTATGACAACATTCTCAGCGTCTCAGCGTTTCTCCCCGCCTGCTATGCGGATTTTTATAGGTTGATGAAATGATCCATCCGTTCCACACTCGTGACGACCGTTCTCCCTAGGGAGTTTTGAGAACTATAATCTTTTGAGTGAACAAATGTTTTTTAAA
>JACDGH010000324.1 GCA_013815395.1 Parachlamydiaceae bacterium | reverse complement strand
AGATAATGTTTTTAGAATAGAAGCTGCACCAAATGGAATAATCACGGGTGCTAGATATGGCATGGGAATCAAAAGAGCTAGAGTAGCTACGCTAGTTACTGCTCCGGCTAGGGCTCGCACTTTCGCTCTCTTAAGAATAGATTGATAATGCGCTACTTCAATTTTCTCAACTTCAATTTTTGCTGTTGGCGAGCAGTAAGCTTTGAGATAAGTAGTCCCAGAAATTTTTCTTCCAAATTCATTTGTTTTATTATATGTGAAGCGGCCAAACAAGTTGTTAAAAATTAAATGAATAATGAAAGGAGAGGGTTTATTATTTTTTTTTCTATCTTTCCAAATTTTGAATATATTAGAAAATTGTCTTTCTTGCTTTTTCCAACTCCTATGCATGGGTTCGGTATCTAAAACTGCCACTTTACCCTCGGTTGTCAAAAAAACATTATTATAAGTTTGATCGGTGTATCCCAAAAATGCTAATTGAGCTAAAGCTTTTGCCTGCTGGATACTTAATTCTTTTTGTGGCTTGCCTTCAAGAAAAGCCTTTGCTTGCCCAACTTGATTGACTTCTGTTTTGATTTCAGCTTCTAATAAGTCGGTGGGTTTTATAACTTCTTCAGAAAGTTTAATTTTTTCAGAGACGACAATATAGGAACATAATCCGGAAGTACTAGAATTTTTAATAATGAATTTTTGAGGTACTATAATATGCTCTTCTAAACCATTTTTTTGTATATAATTGCGGATTTTCTTGGCTTTTAACACTCTATATAAGTGCGTGTCTGGAAGTTGTGAGATTTCTAAACGTGGTGATTTAAAAATCCATTTGTCAGATGTGAAAATATTTGGTTTAATCTCAGTGCTATTGTGAAATATTTGAAGTAATTCTTCGCGGTTGGTTTCTTTAATTGAGCATTTTGAATGTCCTAGACAAAAGGGTTGTAATTTAGCCGGTAAATCAACATACATTGTATCGTTTATATTCATAAAGCTCCTAAAAAATTATAATTAGTTAATAAATTATTTTTATAAATTAAAATGCATTATAACATAATAAATATTATTATTCTATATTTATAGTTTAAAATTTATGTTTTCTGGTATCTTTATTAAATACTTTGCGAAATGGTTTATATAAAGTGTGATTAAAATGAGAATGCATTAAATGAACTGGAGGGACGATATGCACTAATATGCTGCAAATTACATATCTATGCCTTCGTCCCATTGAATATGTTTTAGAGGCTAAGGGGGAACGCAGAGGCTGACAAGGAATAGAAGGAAATAGATAATATGCCTTTGGCGAATCCTTTGAAGTGCGTCGGCTACTGCCGCGCCCTTCAATTCAGAAAATCAATTGTGGCAAAATACAATGGTTTTGCAATAATTTTTTTAATCATTACCCTTAAACAGTTTATGACTTATGGGTAAAAGGATGGCCTCTACTTTCCTTCTTAAAAACTGATGTTTAACGCTTGTCTAATGGCAATTAACTCGCTTATCCCCAGTCCCTTTCTGCTAAACAGCAGATAACATGGCTCGCATTCGGGGTGATATTTTTCCCAAAATTTACGACGGCCTGCCAGGTTCAAAATGCGGTAAGAAATTAGATAAACTTTGCGAGCCAGCCAGGTCGAAAATTTTCCCAATCCTTTTATTTCACCTAGTTCAGCAATGGGAGCTAAGCCGAAGGCTAAAAATTGGCACCCCTCTCCCTGTAATAAATCTATGGCAGAAATTACTAGGAGTTCTGATGTGCCATTAGGAGCTTGGTTAGTAATCAACTTATCTAAAAACCATCCCCCATGTTCTTTGAGTTGATTTAACATTACAAAGCCCACGATTTTACCATGCAGCGTTGCATACAACCAACGTTTTCCGACGCGATCATCGAATACATTTACATTTCCAATGTATACTTGAGGTCCTTTTCGCCCAGCCAGCCATGCTGCTGCTACCTCTTCGATTTGCTTTTCAAGCGTTATCTCTTTTCCATTATACTCGTGAACTGTAACTCCGGCCCGCTCGGCTTGATGAACTTTACTACGTAGTACATGCGCGCTTGAACCGGCTAGCTTCCTAGGATCACCTTGTGGATTGATTCTTAGCTCCACTCCGAATTCTATGCTTGTGCCGCAAATATTGTTATCAATTGCCCAACAAGTAAAAGGCTTTGATGTGGCTATATACACGATATCTTTTCCTAGCTGAGTACAATAGCGATGAAAAGCCGTACTTAAGGCTGATAGATCTTTGGAAGCACATACAGGATCCCCATAAACTACTGCGCACTTTGCATCATCCTTATAACCAATAAGCCCTTCAACACCAGGCGTAGTGAAAATTTTTGTGGTAGGATCAAGTATAGAATTAGTGGCCGATCCCCCCCAGCGCCATATGAATTCGATATGCAAATCTCGTTCAGTGGCGATGGGCTGATCTTTAACTAGGTAGGAATTTTCTTGAATTACCATTATGTCTCCTTTTAATTAATTAAAACTGGAGTAGGGTCGATTTTATGTCGCCATTTTCAAACGCATAAATAATTGTTACAAATGAACGAAACAAACTTTACCTAAACTCACTTGTCTATAGATTTGTTAATATCAATTATTTTAATTTTTGTAAACTTTTCTGCATTCATTCATTTTGAGAGCGCGGATCTAATCTCTTTTGAAAATTCCCCCCCGCCTAAACGAAGGCACATAAGTAAAAAATGATAGGTGGTAGGATAGTC
>JACDGH010000323.1 GCA_013815395.1 Parachlamydiaceae bacterium | reverse complement strand
GCACAAATCTTAGTCGTTAATCACCATTTGCTTTTTGCCGATCTTGTTATGCGTTCTGAAAACGAAGAGAAAGATGTTGGAATTTTGCCCAGTTATAACCGCATTATTATCGACGAAGCTCATAATATTGAAGATGTCGCTACAGAATATTTTGCTTCTAAAATTAGTCAAATTGAAATAATTCGTTTGCTGGCTCGCCTAACTTCTGAGAAAGGAGGTAAAATTTACGGCAAATTACCTCTCATCAAGGAAAGACTTCTAAATAGCTACCGGAGCGAAATGCCCAAAGAGGCCTCGTCACTTTATAGTCGCTTGAATGTGGACTTGCCAGCTATGCGGCGCGATGTCTTACAGCTAATGCATGAAATGTTCAGTTCCTTCTTTGAATTCACGAATCTCATGAAAAACAAGCAAAACACCGCTTCCGAAGAAGAATTCAATGGTGAAAATAAACTGCGCATTTTAGCCCCTCATTTGTCCCATCAATTTTGGAAAGAGCGCATTGTGCCTTCTACAAAAATACTGATCGAATCGTTTAAGAAGTATATTCAGTCTTTATCTGCCTTAGAAACCGATCTCAAACAATTAAACAATCCAAAGCTCGATGAACAAATCAAAGGGATGGTTTTTGAAGTTAATGCCTTAAGCCTGCGGTTACAAAATTGTTGTTCCATTTTAAACACTTTTGCTTCTGATCTATTGCCTCAAAGTAAAGTGCGCTGGATCGAATTGCAAACATTTAAAATGATGGTAAACACTTCACTGATCAATGCCGATCTTGATATTGCTAAAATCCTTGCCGAAATGTTATTTAAAAAAATGACCACTGTCATCTTATGCAGCGCCACCCTAACTACCGACAGGCAATTTCAATTTATTCGCAATCGACTTGGATTAACTGCTGAGTTATTAAAAAAGCGTATTATTAACGAATTTATTTATGAATCACCTTTCAATTTCCCGCAACAAGCTTTGCTTGCCATACCCAATGATTTACCAAATCCAACTGATCCCAGCTTCATTCAAGCCGCTTCTGAGCAAATCTGGCATTATCTTCAAGCCAGCCGAGGTAATGCATTTATTCTTTTCACTTCCTATTCTATGCTAAAATCTTGCTTTAGTATACTTGAAACGCGACTTAAAGAAGGGCGCTTTCATCCCCTTAAGCAGGGGGATAGCGACCGGATTTTTTTGCTCAACAAATTTAAAACAACCGATCGTTCGGTGCTTTTTGGAACTGATTCTTTCTGGGAAGGGGTGGATGTAGCAGGAGAAGCCCTACGCTGTGTTATTATAGTGAAATTGCCATTTAAAGTACCCAGCGAACCCATTATTCAAGCTCGTTCTGAAGCTATTCAAGCCCTTGGTGGCGATCCATTTACCGAATACTCTCTACCTCAAGCGATCGTTAAATTTAAACAAGGATTTGGTCGTCTCATCCGCAATCGGAACGACCGTGGCTGCATCGTTTGCTTAGACAACCGCTTGACAACTAAACGCTACGGCAGACTTTTTTTAAATAGCTTGCCGGCTTGCGAGCAATTTTTTGCATCAGGGAAAGAAATCCAACAACGGATGACAGAATTTTATCGCAAAACTCATTTCCTTACTAAAGCTAATTGAAAAAGGACTAAAATATACAATTAAAAACAGAAGATTCTCTATGAAGTCTAATTATAGCCCTGAAATGCATCAACAACTTAAAGACAGCGTAGAATTATTAAAACCTAGGGCCTGATCTTATAGGAGTTTATCTTTGGTTCATCTCTTGTAGGTGGACTGCAAAAATACAGTGATATTGATTTGTTTGCTGTTATCAATCGTGCAACAAATTCAGAGGAAAAAGCTAAATTAATTGCTAAGCTTCTTCAAAGCTCTGGCATTTACATGAAAAGCTCAACAAGGCCTCTTGAAATAACGCTCGTTGAGAAGAACATGATTAATCCTTGGCAATATCTCCCTCATTTTGATTTCCAATATGGTGAGTACTTACGGGATTCATTTGAAAAGGGCATTATTGAGCCATGGGAAAACTATGAAATGCCTGATCTAGCGGTCCTTGTTACTTAAGTGTTATTAAAGAGCGAAACTCTGTGGGGATTAAAACCTGAGCTGCTTTTGGTGGAAGTACCCTATCCTGATTTTATGAAAGCCATGCTTCATGATGTAAATAGACTTGTCGTAGATCTTGAGCATGATACTCGAAATGTTTTACTTACTTTTGCCCGTATTTGGAGCACTATGGAAACAGACATAATAAGATCTAAACCTGCTGCTGCAGATTGGGTAATAAATCATTTACCTGAAAGGCATCAGACTGTAATGAAACGTGCCAAATCGATTTGTATTGGTGCAGAAAATGAGTATTGGGATGACATCAAAATGCTCACAAAGCCTTGTGCAGATTTTATGGTGGATAAAATCAATGGGCGAATTCCATTAGTGAATTGCAATGATCCTAACAAGCGAATAAAACTATATGAAGGATAAAAAGAGCCTTTCAGATTATGAAATTTAAAATCCCAACCACTTCAGAACTTTCAATGCTCTCAAACTGACGAGCTTTGTAATCTCGAATCTTTTCAAGATCCAATTATCATTTTTTTAGAAGCGACTAAATTAACTTTGAGAAATCATAACAACAACAAAGACCAGCCTTTTTAAATCCTAATTTTTGATAGATTAGTCCACCAGCATTAGAAGCTCCCAGTAGAGCCTTTTTAAGTCCAAGTCTGGCT
>JACDGH010000322.1 GCA_013815395.1 Parachlamydiaceae bacterium | reverse complement strand
CGCCTAAAATGACCCATTTGGCGGCCATCTAAAACGGCCCACCTGGCGGTCACTCAAAATGACCCACCCTTCATTCACATAAAACGACCCACCTACTTTCACCCTTCTAGTTCAAGTTTAAATTTTTAATTTGTTTATTTTTTCTTTAATCCAGTTTTTTTCTTAAATTGATCCAATCTGTAGCTATCACCATCAATAATTATTTCCATTCCCTTATGCACTAATCTGTCCATTGCAGCGGAGCCAATCAACGGGTTGGAAAAAACTGCAGTCCATTCAGTCATATCTCGATTACTAGTAATAATCATCGCTTTTTTTTCATATCTTTCACAAATTACCTCATAGAGGTCTTCTTGCTGAGATGGTTCCATGGATTGTAGTCCAAAGTCGTCCAAAATTAATAGAGGAATTCTAATGATTTTATCCATTCTTCTTTTATAAGAACCATCACCTCTTCCCGCCTGAATCCAATCAAAAAGTTTGTGAGTTCTATAATAAAGAACGTCTATACCTCTCCTACAAGCCTCATGACCTAAACTTTCAGCGATGTGGCTTTTTCCTACTCCGCTCGGGCCTATGAGAAAAATATTCTCCCCCTCACCCACAAATTTACAACATGCCAGCTCTCTAATTAAGGCTGCTTGAACTTTCAGATTAAACTTAAAATCGTATGACTCCAGTGTTTTATTTAGATTCAATTGGCTTTTAGAGAGACGTCTTGTGAGTTGGGCCCGATTTCGACGATCTACCTCATCTGTAAGAAGCATGTCAAGAAAAGCGGAATAGCTCCAGTTTTCCTCTCGGGCCGATTTAAGTCGCTGCTCACAAGTGAGCAACATGCCTCCTAATCGTAATTTTTCTAGTTTTTTCTCTACTGTTACAATATCACTCATAATGCCTCCTGGGCTTATTTCCGCATGATTGCGGTGTTTATTGACTTTTATATTGCTTGGGATCTCTTGCATATCGAAATTCTTTTATTTCAATGATTGAACTTGGTTGAACAGGTTCAAAATCCAAGCCCTTTTCCAAAATGTCTTTTACACTTCGATAGGAAAATGTTTTGTACTTCAGAGCTCTCTTGCACGCATTATTCAACCTTAAAGCTTCATAGTTAAGTGCAAGGCTCAAAAGCATTCGAACTGGCCTTAATTTGTCTATGTATGCTTCTGCGAGCATTTTCTTACAGAATTCGTATACATCTTTTCCAACTTCTTGCGCATTTACAAGTAAACCCTCTCTTGAGCAATTTAAAACTGCTTCTTTAAAGGGAGGAGCGTGATCTGCATTCCTCTGATAAGCACCCTTAAACTCAGCTTTGGAATGCTTGGCAATCATATTGAATTCAAAATAAATCTCAACAAAGTGGTAGGTGATTCGGCATTGGACTGTTTGCCCAATCATCATATAAGGAACAGAGTAATAGGATCCTTCATACATAATTCTCCAATCCCTGCCTACTTTACACTGGATCCATGTGACGAGCTCCCATCGATTTTCTGGTAATGCCTTAAGCTGCTGCTTTTCTTCCACAGCAAAAATCTCTTCTGGAGAGCGTTTAATCCCCTGTATTTGACGGGTATTTGCAATCTCCCGATCCCATTTTTCAAGGGCTACTTGTGCTTGTTGTAGTGAAAATTTATTATCATTTTTTAGTACTTCTCTGATTTGAGGCCAGAAATTTCTTTTAATATATTTAATGTCGTTTTCTACCCCACCTTTGTGTTCAGGGGTTCTTGGAAGACAAGGAGAAATCATAAAACCATAGTTCTCTGCAAGCTCCAGATAGGAACGGTTTAGCATGTCGTTATCGGTTGTGCTTTTAATAACAGCAGCCTTAAGATTGTCAGATACTACTTGATAGGGAATTCCTCCAAAATGCTCGAAAGAATAGATATGGCACATCAAGAATGTTGATATATCTTGTTTCCAAACGATTTTGCGGTAGGCTTTTCTAGAATGACGAAGACGCCCAGAAAAGACCCACGCTTTTCTGAACTTTTTAGATAAATCATCCCATAAATATCCTAGAAACCCAAAATCTACATCCATTATCTTGCCGGGACTAGTAGAGCGAACCATAACCGGATCCGGAGGTAATTGACAGTTGCAATTGATATACCTGCGAAGAGCGCCTATTCTAACAGGGCATTCATGCTGATTTACCAATAGTTGTTTGATTACCACAGCAGTATAACCTTCCGATTTCCACTGTTTTATTTGCTCAAGGTACTTATCAAGCTCGAGGGTAGGTCTATAGATTGATTTTAGTACATTAGCTATATCACCTTCAGAAGGTATTTCAGAATCAGAGTGTAGCCATCCTTGTTTTGCAGCAGTTGCCTGAATCATACGAATAATATCTCTGTGAACCCTTAATTCGCGGCTAATCCTACGAATGGGACTGCCTTTTCTTATTTCAATAAGTATTTGTCTTTTTTCAGCCATTGATTTCTCCTTTCCTTGAACCATGTTTTTCCCTTTCCTGATGATTTCTCATTAATTGAGGAATATTATACAGGTTTCAAAAGGCTCGGAAAGCCAGCAAAATTGTCAAATCTTTAAATAAAAATCGACAAATAATTGAAGGCAAATCCAATACAAAAACAAAGAGGGAATTTTTGAGGTAGGTGGGTCGTTTTATGTGAATGAAGGGTGGGTCATTTTGAGTGACCGCCAGGTGGGCCGTTTTAGATGGCCGCCAAATGGGTCATTTTAGGCGACCGCCAAATGGGTCGTTTTC
>JACDGH010000046.1:1496-13218 GCA_013815395.1 Parachlamydiaceae bacterium | reverse complement strand
ATCTGTCTCTGATACTTTTCAGTGATTTAAATGCTTACGACGTTACTATTGTCGGGCCGGTAGGGCATGCCGATGGACTTGCCAGAATATCTGTAGGTGTTATAGATCTTCTAAAAGATGATTTAAAAATCAATTGCATACCAACTGTGGTGAAATTAAAAGATATCGAAAATGATGTAAAAAAAATTGTTTTGAATCCTGACAAGTTTGCCGGTGCAGTAACCTTTTTCTCATCTGCGCTTTGGTATGCGTCGCATCCTTTACTTTCGCAAAAAGTTCCAAATAGTAAAATTAAAATTGCATATTCGATGCTTGAAAGCACCTGCATACCCCCGGAATGGGTGGAGATTTTGAATTCGCAATTTGATGCAGTCGCAGTGCCGGATAAATTTTTAATTGCGGTTTATGAAAATTCAGGGGTAAATATTCCAATTTTTGAATTGCCTTTAGGAATGTATCTAGATGATTTTTCTCTAAAAAAGAAGCGTAAACGTCCTTCTAATCCTTTTGTTTTTGGAACAACTGTAAGTTGTGATGAAAGAAAAAATTATGCTTTGATGATTCAGTCGTTTGCTGAAGAATTTGGTAATCAGAAAGGGGTCGTTTTAAAATTAAATAGTCGCCAAGGGAACTCCAATATGTACAAGGAGTTAATTAAAACTTTAGGGGTCTCAAATATCATATTTACGCATAAGGTTTTAGATAAAAAAAATTACATTAAGTTTATTGATTCTTTTGATTGTTTCATCAATATTTCTAAAGGGGAAGGTTTTTCTTTATGCCCGAGAGAGGCCTTAGCTCTCGGTATTCCTTGCGTTCTAACTGAAAATTCGTCTCAAATTACAATATGTAATTCAGGACTTGTTCGTGCGGTGCCTTCCACTATTCTGGAACCTACAGATTATTGGGGGCTGTTTGGGGGACAACAAGTGGGCTTTTTTTCTAATTGTACTAAGGAAGACGTGAAAATAGCATTAAGAGATGTTTATACGAACTATTCGTCGTATCTTAATAAAGCTAAAGCTGGTCCTAAATGGACTTCTCAATATAGATGGATCAATTTAAAGAAAAAATATCTGAATCTAATCAAGCCTAAAAAAGTCTATTTGGGGGATTCGAACGTGATCACTGATGAGTACTTAATGACCAACTCAACTAATCTATATGAAAAATATATCGAATTGATCTCAGATCCAAAAAATAAGATTGATTAACCGCGGCCTTATTACACCGGGGCTGCGGCAAGTCTTGCATTCTGCAAATAAATGGTTATACATGGTAAGATAATGGAGATACTTATTGGATTCGATACTCATTCAAGATATTATAAGAGAGAAAAATAAATTAGAGCTGCTAGTCTGCAATCTTTCTCTTCAAGCACGTTCTTTAAAAAATATCGACAATAATGGACGTAAAGTAAGTGCTTCAGACCTGATTGCTTATCAAATTGGCTGGGGAAAATGTCTAATACGTTGGTATGAAGCGGGAATAAATAATGAAATAATTGAAATGCCTGGAGACGGATTTCTAAAATGGGATTATGTTGGTTTAGCTCAACATTTCTATAAAACATACTGCTATGACAGCTTCGATCAACAAATGAATATATTTCAACAAACGGTTTTGCGCATTTTTGAAATCATCCAAATAGAACATCAAACTGGAAATCTCGATCGCATCGGCGTTTGGTCCTGGTGCACTTTACCTTCAGGAAAACAATGGCCCTTAAGTAAATGGATCAAAGTCAACACCGCAGCGCCCTATAAGCGTGCTGTTAACTTAATCAAAAAAGCAAGTTGTGCATATACCATCCTGTAGTTAAAAATTCCTATTTCATATATTTCTGAAAGTGCGGCTCTGCTAATATTCAAAAAAATTAAGTGAGAATTTACAACTTACAGTAGTTAATTTAGGTAAAAAAATTACTCTGAACATTTTCTGATAAGATGGGCTCTGCCGCGCCCTTTAAGTCAGAAGATTACTTTAAGTGCCCTAACATGTACTATAGAGGGAATAAAAGCTTTCCTGAGGTTAATTAAGCAAAGATTGATCGAATAATAAAAAAGAGGATGATTGTGATTATCGCGCCGGCAGGTACAGTAACAATCCAGGAAATCACGATGTGTCGAGTTGTTCTTAGATCTAAGGCTTCAATACCACGAGCCAATCCAACTCCAATGACCGCTCCAACAAGTGTGTGTGTGGTCGAAATGGGCAATCCTAATCGAGAAGCAATTAAAATTGTGGCGGCAGCTCCGAATTCCGCTGAAAAACCGCGGGTAGGTGTAAGTTCAGTAATTTTCTTGCCAATCGTTTCTATGACGCGCCAGCCCCAAGTGGCCAAGCCAATCACAATTCCTACACCACCTAGTGCTAAAGTCCATGTTGGAACTGTGGTTTGTGCAGAAATGTAACCCGTTGTTAATATCCCTACAGCTGCCGCAAGAGGACCAATAGCATTGGCAACATCATTAGCACCATGTGCAAAAGCCATCATGCAAGCGCTTATTATTTGTAGATAGGCAAATATTTTTTCGACTACAGCATACTCAGCGCTTTCATTTCCTATGATCTCTTTTTGTTTGAGCGATTCAGAAAGATTTTGCATTTCTTCAAGGATTTCGTTTGCTTGGTATTGAGTGGCTCCAAGCGAGGTTTTTTGTATCAAGACTAAATGTTGTTTTGCCTTTTCAAGCTCGCTATAAAGTTCTGTGTCTTGTTCCGTTTTAGACTTAATCATGTGAGTCAAAGGGCGAATGCGACGTAGGAGTAATAGACTGATCAAGAAACCTATGGATCCACTAAGAAAACTTACTCCTAGTGCTTCTATAAAATTAAATTGCAAAGCCACATTACTCAGCCCTTTAAAAAGCATAACTTGCGATAAAATAGCAATGACACTAAAAACTAGATAAGGTGTAATTTTTTTTGCAGATTCGACCGGATTACTAGTGTAAAAGATATGACGCCGTAACAACGTGAAAATTCCATAAGATATTATACCTCCAAAAAGAGGAGACAATACCCAGCTAGTGACAATAAAGGCAACGTTGTCCCAATAGATTGCTTCAACTCCTCCAACGACGGCTCCAAAACCAATGACAGCCCCAACGATAGAGTGGGTGGTCGATACCGGCCAACCATAATAGGAAGCCAGCTGCAGCCAGGCGCCGGCAGCAATTAAAGCTGAAAGCATGCCATACACAAGAACAAGAGGGTCGGGTTCGAAAATGGCAGAATCGACAATGCCTTTTTGGATTGTTTCAGACACATGTGAGCCAAAGAAAAAAGCACCCGAAAATTCAAGGACCGCAGCAATGCATACAGCCTGCTTTAATGTCAATGCTCCCGATCCCACCGAAGTCCCCATGGCATTGGCAACGTCATTTGCACCAATATTCCAAGCCATATAAGCTCCGGCCAAAACGACCAAGATCAATAAAATCATTTCTGTCGACATGTAATCTCCTACTTTATTTCTAGGGTCATGCGAACGCGATATGCCAGATTTTCTGACAGATTCGAAATCGAGGCTAAAGCCTCGCAAATTTTCTGCCAAACATGAAAGGTGGTATAAGTCATTTCATTTTCGGATTGGAATAGCTTTTTTAATAATAATCTTTGTACCAAATCGACTTCATGTTCTTCGTAAGCAACATTTTCTATCATGGTGCGCACCTTTTCAGCTTCTGTACCACCGAAGGAGGATTCAAGCAATTCGTGCATTTCTTTGATAATTAAGCATACACTCTCAAAAGCAATGATGTTTTTTTCTAAGAAATCTATAAACTCTACCTTAAAACTTGGTAGGATCTCGATATTCTTTAAAGTAGTCAGCACGGCAATATCTTCAGCACTATCGGCAATACGATCCTGAATAGCTAAGATTTCCAATAAATGTCCGCGATCGACAGGTAAAAATATACTTTTTGGCAACAGGTTGCGAATGTCATTTTTTGTGATATCTGCTTGATGCTCAAGCTCAGAGATATGTGCGGCCACTTTATTTAATGAAGTATAATCTTTACCTTCCAGATCGTGGAAAAGTTCTCGCAATAAATGCACACATTGAGAGACTTTTTCCATATGCGCCTGTAACAGGGCAAAAGGGGAACGACCAAATAAATTTAATATTGTGCCCAGCATAACACATTGCCTTTGTTTACGATTGCGAACAAAATTATTATCGATGGCTTTAAAAAAACAATTATCAATTCTGTTTTGTTTTGCAATACAATTTAAAAAGTGGAGTTTAACTCGGCTTTGTACATTTGATCAACTCTTTTAGCATTTTCTGGTTTGTCAGGGAAAGATGTATTGGTTTTTTGCTGGATTATTTTGTTGTTATTATTCGAGGTTGTAGTTTAATTTCACCCGCAGCATTCGCGCAACTGGCAATACAACAGATTTTTTGGAGGTTTCTTTATCTATGATAATTTTTCAACATGTACTTTCACGTGTTCTCAATATGGCATTTTTTTGGATATTTTTATTATCCCCTCAATATGTACTCCCTCAATCAAAAATTGACTATCAGACAGATAGTGATAATATTATAGAAAAGTTGAAATCTAATGAAAATGATAAAGAAACCCTGAAGGTGTCTTTAAAAAAAGTTAAGGATAATCACAAAATAACTGAAAAATTGAAGTCTAAGGAAATTGTCAAGGAACCGGGGGCGGATCAATATTCGTTGCATGAGGAATTAAAGTTTCCAAAATTCAATCATTCTTTCATGAGAACTTCGGAAAACCAAGCAAAATATGATCGATTGTATACGTTGCCTACAATTCAAAAAAAAATTCTTGAATTAAGGCAATTTAAAAAAAAATTTGAGACCCTCTATAACAAAAATCAAAAGTATTTAATTCGCGATAAAAATGCTCCAAATCGCATTCCAAAAATTGTGCATCAAATTTGGCTTGGCAGTGATGTTCCTGAAAAATTTGCATTATGGATGTCTACTTGGGCAAATATGCAAGGGTGGGAATATAAACTTTGGACTGATGTGGAAGCAGATCAATTTCCTTTATACAATAGAGATCTGTACGAAAAAGCTAAGGGTTATGGAGAAAAATCTGATATTTTAAGATATGAAATTCTGTTTAACCATGGGGGGTTATATGTCGATGTGGATTTTAAAAACATTAATACACAAATTTTCGATCAGTTTAATCAGTCTTACGACTTTTATGTAGGCTTAGAGCCGATGGAACATAGGCAACCTATCAATAGTCCTTTGATAGGTAATGCAATTATGGCATCAATCCCTGGTCATCCACTTATGGAAAAAGTAATCTTAGAGATGGACCTTCACTATACACAAAATGAAACCTCATGGGCAGTTGTTACTACGGGTCCTGTATACCTAACTAAACAGTTTCATGAATACAATCAATCGCAGGATAATAAATATATAAATATAGTTTTACCCCCGACTTTTTTCTTTCCTTTGTCTTATTCAGATGTGCGAGATAACCTTAACAATAGTCTTGGGAAATTTATAAAACCGGAAACGGCTGCTATACATTTTTGGTCAGGCAGTTGGATTGAAAATGAAATAGAAGGTGAGGTAAAACCAATTCCTCAGCCAAGGAAAAAGAAAAAACGATCGCCATTATTTATAAATCGAAAGAATTATTAAATAAATTAACATATGGTTTTTCACCTATGCCATATGAGGGATATTGCTAATTGACGTAAGTCTTCAAGAAATTATGGCGCATTCAGCTGAGGTCTGAGCGATTAGCGAAGACCTCATATTGAATGCGCCAAGACTTTTTAAGGACTTACTTTAGTTCTTGGAGCTCAATTATTTCCAAGATCCATTATAATTTGTTTGTTCACCATTTTTTACTAGTTTTCTCCAATAGACTTGCATTTCATCGGACAGATAATGTTCTACTTCCTTATAATTTGGCTTTCTTTTGGGATGTTCTGTATCGATACAAGTAAATTTGCCATTTTTTGCATAAGGGATATTCCAACTGACATGACTAGATGCAAAACCATGGCTTAAAATAACAAATAATTCATCCAAATGTTCTTCGGTAATCAAATATTTCCAAGCCTCTGCACTTTGTTCCTGACTTACTAATTCCATGTCGGTCACAATTAATATACAAAGTTGTTTTGTAGTTTTTTCATTCGATTTGGAAGGTTTTGGTAAAACATAAATCCACTTATCTGGCACAGTAAAATATTGCAAATTTTTCTTTTTAATAAGTTTGCGAATATTTTCTGCACCTTCACAGCGTTGAACGAGCCACTCCCAACCTTCTTTTCCATTTTTCTTTCTGTGTTCTGAGTCCAAATATAACTTTTGGATATATCCAGGCATCTTGGGATGACTGGTGATTACAGCAAAGCTGTAAGGACGAAGAGAAATAATATTGAAGTCTGAGGCTTTAAGTGAATCGAGATCTTGAAGGACGTTAGGGGATTTAAAAATTATGTCTAAGGGTTTTTTAGCAGGATGATTAGAAGGAAGGAGATAAGGCTTCACTTTTTCAGAAAAGCCAATATTTGTTTTGGATTTTTTTTTAAAATAATCTCTTTCTAGTTTTTTAAGGCAGTTGTTGTTGTAAAATTTATTTTGAAATTCTTTCTCTTGATTGAGATCATCTAAACTAATATCATTTGAATAAAAATTAAAAGAGTTATCATAAAACTCACTTTCGAATTCAGAAAAATTTTGCTGCCACTCTTCATTTGCTTCCGTAATAAAAGAAAATAAAAGAACGACTACGGAAATGCAGTTATAGCGAAAAAATCTGCTCGCCATTATATTTTTCATTGTTCACCCCTTAAAAAATTTGGATCGGTAATATGTATCGCATAGTGTAGAAAGCTCATTCCAAACGATGCGCAAAATATATTCTATCCAATTTCAAGTCTTGTTTGCCATATCCTTTTTCTGTATATACTATTTTAAAAAAGAAAGTTGCAAAATGCAACTCGTCTATAGAGGAAGGATAATAGGTTTTTTTCTATGCGTAAGTTAATAATTTTTTTTGTATTAAGTGTTATTTTCATTGCGAGTGCATACATTTATTATCGGAAAACACACTCTCCACAGCATCGCGATAGTATTTTGCTATTCGGCAATGTTGATGTTCGTCAAGTTCAAATGGGTTTTAGGGTGGAAGGGCGTGTGGAAACCATGCTTTTCGAAGAAGGAGATTTTGTGGCAGAAGGCGTGAAGATGGCAGAACTCGACAAACAGCCTTATGCTAATCAAGTTTTGCAAGCACAGGCAAATGCAGATTCAATTAGTCATTCTTTACACAATGCAGAAAAACTTTTACAACGTCGCAGCGAATTAATTGGTGATGGCAGCATTTCACAAGAAGATTACGACAATGCCCTTTCGTCACGTGAAATCTATGCTGCCAATTTCAAGGCTGCAGAAGCAGCTAAAGGGATTGCGGATACAAACTTTAAAGATACTATTATTTTTGCTCCTTCCGCTGGGACTATTTTAACGCGTATACGTGAACCAGGCAGTGTCGTTAAACCTGCTGATCCAATATACACATTGTCCATCCTTGCGCCTGTTTGGGTACGTGCATTTATTGCTGAACCCGACTTAGGCCTTATTTATCCAGGTATGCCCGCCGAAGTTTATTCAGATTCCGCTGGAGGAAAAGTCTATAAAGGTCACGTCGGATTCATTTCGCCTGTGGCCGAATTCACCCCAAAAACGGTAGAAACCACGCAGCTGCGTACGACGTTAGTTTATCGCTTGCGCATTATTGCTGACAATCCTGATCGGGGGTTGCGCCAAGGAATGCCTGTGACCGTGAAATTGCTTCTTGAAGAAACAACGAATGAGCCTACCAAGTGATTCCACCAATCATCACCATTTCAAATGTTTCTAAATCTTTCATAAAAGACTCGCCCCCCGCGTTAAATGATATTTCTGCAAAAATTCCACGTGGACAAATTATTGGTTTGGCAGGTCCTGATGGGGCTGGCAAAACGACCCTTATTCGATTGATTGCCGGACTTCTTTTACCGACTCAAGGAACTATCACAGTGGATGGGCATGACACCGTGACAGGTGCTGCTTTTATCCACAGTTTCACAGGATACATGCCTCAAAAATTTGGACTTTATGAGGATTTAACAGTTCAACAAAATTTAAATTTATATGCTGATTTAACAGGAGTTACAGGACAAGAACGGGTAGATGTTTTTGAAAAATTAATGTCATTTACCACTCTTAAGCCTTTTTTAAATAGATTGGCAGGCAATTTATCAGGAGGTATGAAGCAAAAATTGGGTCTTGCTTGCGCTCTAGTGCGTAAACCTGTGTTGCTTTTACTTGATGAGCCTAGTGTTGGTGTGGATCCTATTTCACGTCGTGAACTTTGGAAGATGGTCCAGGAGCTTTTAAAAGAGGGGATTACAGTTATCTGGAGTACTGCCTATCTTGATGAAGCAGAGCGTTGCGATACCATATTGCTCTTAGATGAAGGCAAGCTGCTTTATTATGGTCCTCCTAATGATATGACAAAGCGGGTGCAGGGTCGTGTATACATGCTATCAAATATACAAGGAAATCGCCGAAAAGCCCTTATGCAGACATTGGGGCAGCCTGATGTCATTGATGCCGTCATTCAGGGTGAAAATTTGCGGGTCGTTTTAAAAAATACCAAACCATTTTCACTTGATCTTAACAGGATCGATCCAACTTCAAAAATTGAAATTTCACATGATCATCCTCGTTTTGAAGATGCTTATATAGATATTTTAGGAGGAGGTCCTAAGAGCGGTTCGATTCTAGCTGAAAAGACACCGCCGATCCTTGATCTTAAGGATAATGTCGTCAACGCGCAGGACCTAACAAAAAAATTTGGCTCTTTCACGGCAGCAAATCACATCTGTTTTAAAGTCCGCAGTGGGGAAGTTTTTGGTCTGCTGGGACCAAATGGAGCCGGCAAATCAACCACATTTAAAATGATGTGCGGTCTTCTTAAACCCACTTCAGGAGATGCTTATATTAATGGATTAAATTTGCAAAAAGCTCCAGGTAAAGCAAGAGCACATATAGGGTACATGGCCCAGAAATTTTCGCTTTATGGCAATCTTAGCGTTCTTCAAAACCTGGTTTTTTTTTCTGGTATCTACAATCTTTCAGGTAGGGATAAGCAAGATGCCATACAACAAATGATCGAAATATTTAATTTAAAGGATTACTTAAATGAATCGACTGATTCTTTGCCTTTGGGCTACAAGCAAAGGCTTGCGCTTTCATGCGCAGTGATGCATCGACCGGTTGTTCTCTTTCTTGATGAGCCCACCGCAGGTGTAGATCCAATTACAAGAAGAGAATTTTGGAGTCATATTAATGGACTTGTGGAAAAAGGCATTACTATAATGGTGACCACACATTTCATGGATGAAGCTGAATTTTGCGATCGAATAGGTCTGATTTATCAAAGCAATCTGATTGAAATGGGAACGCCCGCCGAATTGAAAGCTAAAGCCAAAACTTCTGAAAATCCTGCGCCCACCCTTGAAGATGCTTTTATATATTTGATTGAAAACTATGGGGGTAAGGAACATGGCTGATCATCCTTCTATATCGCCCGTAATATCATCCTTAAGGCGCATTAAAGCACTTATGATTAAAGAATGGTATCAGATTTTACGGGATTGGAGTAGTTTGCTCATCGGATTTATCTTGCCCCTTGTACTCCTTTTTATATACGGCTTTGGGGTTTCTCTTGATTTAAACCACCTAAAACTCGGCCTTATCCTTCAAGATTCCTCGCCCGACGTGCAAAGCTTTACACAAGCACTTTATGGCTCTAACTATTTTGATATTAAAGTAGCACATGACACACGCGAACTTGTCCCTTCCATAGTTCGAGGAGACCTTAGAGGTTTAGTTATAATACCCTCGTACTTTTCCGCCTTTTCTGAAAAACCTGATACGATTGCTCCCTTTCAAGTGATCGGGGATGGAAGTGAACCTAATACAGCTAGTTTCGTGCAAAATTACGTAAATGGAGTCTGGCAGGTCTGGTTGCAGCAGCAAGTGATCAATCGCGATTTGAAAGGATTGCCTTTAGTCACTGTCGATACACGCTATTGGTACAACGAAGAATTGGCAAGCAGAAATTTTCTGATCCCAGGCTCCATTGCATTAATTATGACTCTGATTGGCACATTGTTGACAGCGCTGGTTGTTTCACGCGAGTGGGAGAGAGGGACCATGGAAGCGCTGATGTCCACCCCAGCCACCATTACAGAAATTCTCATCGGGAAATTGATTCCATATTTTGTTTTGGGTATGTGTTCAATGCTGATGTGCACCCTTGTGGCCGTGGTATTATACAAAGTTCCTTTAAGGGGTTCATGGCTAATTTTAGCATTGACTTCAGCGATATATTTATTGGCGGCATTAGGACTTGGCTTGCTAATTTCTACTAAAGCGCGCAACCAATTCGTGGCCGCTCAAGCTGCGCAGATCACAGCATTTTTACCTGCATTTATGCTCTCGGGATTTATTTTTGAAATATCCAGCATGCCACTTCCTATTCAACTATTTACTTATATTATTCCTGCACGATACTTCGTTAATAGCCTTCAAACTATTTTTTTAGTCGGAGATGTGTGGTCGTTGCTTCTTATAAATTTGGTTCCTATGTTGACAGTAGGTTTAATTTTACTTGCTATAACTAGTCGAATATCAGTTAAAAGGTTGGATTAATATGTTAAGGCGTATTTTAGCATTGCTTATAAAAGAATTTCACGCCATTTGGCGTGATAAAAAAACACGTTACGTTTTGATTGTGCCGCCTTTAATTCAATTATTTATTTTTTCTTTTGCCGCTACTTTGGATGTTAAGAATGTGGCTATCGGTGTTGTCAACCGAGATAATGGAAAACAATCCATTGAATTATTGCAACGTTTTCATGGTTCCCCCACTTTTAGTCATATTTTCTACCTGGAATCGGTAGATCAGATAAAATCCTTTATTGACACGCAAAAAGGCTTGGGAGTGATTTCCATTGATGAGCAATTTTCGCGAAAGCTTGAAGAGGGAAAAAGCGCTGAAATCCAGGTTATCATGGATGGTAGAAAATCCAATGCCACACAGATTGTAGCTGGGTATATTGGCAGCATTCTTCAGCAATTCAATTTAGATTTTGCCGCAGCGCATGATATAAAGGTACAGCCCACAAAAATCTTTCCAAGAAATTGGTATAATCCAAATTTATGGTACTATTGGTATACTGTGCCCAGCCTTTGCGGTATTTTGACATTATTAGAAGCATTAATTCTGACATCGCTTTCTGTTGCAAGGGAAAGGGAATTAGGAACTTTTGATCAATTATTAGTGTCTCCCATGGCACCCGTGGAAATTCTCATAGGTAAGGCTATTCCTGCCATCATTATCAGTATTGCAGAAGGATCGCTTATTATATTGGCCGCCATATTTATTTTTGGTATTCCATTTGTTGGATCTTTTTTCAATTTATATGCCGCTATGTTTGTTTTTGTGTGCTGTATTGTAGGCGTGGGCCTTTTTTTGTCATCTTTAAGCTCTACCCAACAGCAGGCTATTTTAGGATCATCTATGTTCCTAACCCCTGCTATCGCCCTTTCAGGCTTCGCTACGCCTATTGAAAATATGCCTCCATGGCTTCAGACCCTAACTTTATTAAACCCGCTTAGATATTTTCTCGTAATTATTAAAGGGGTATTTTT
>JACDGH010000046.1:0-1486 GCA_013815395.1 Parachlamydiaceae bacterium | reverse complement strand
GCCCATGATATTCATTGCATTAGGTACACTTTCCGCGGCTACTTGGCTTTTTAAGCGCCGTCTTGAATGATTTGGCAATAAATTTTTTGTTAAACCGAGATGTTCTAATATCAAAAAAATGTTTCAACCGGTAGTCAGGCGTCTAGCCCTGCTTACTACAAAAAATCACACCAAACGCAAATTTTCTATTTTTTGCTATTCTCAGTTAACCTCGCAGGGCGCAAAAAACATCATAAGCTCTAGTCAGCTTTAAGAGTGCCAAGTGACTAGCGACGATGATGATACATACTCCATAAGTAATTAAAAGAGCATCGTTTGAAGGAAGGGCATAATTCAAGCTTGCTTGTTTTGAAAAATTAGGCTATAACACGCCCCTGATAAATCCTTTAGCCTTGAAGAATGTTAAAACGAAGAGAGAATGTGATAGCAATATGCAGCTTTTGAAAAGAATTAAATTTCTTTGAGTATAAATTTCCACGCTTATTACTTGAAATATATTTTTTTTAGAAAAAAAGTCTTTGGCAAAATTTGGTGTCTAAATGAAGTGAAAAAAATTGAATTGGGTGAAAGATATGTTTCCAATAGATCATCTAGATCAATGGTTTAAGGGGCAAGGTTTATGGTCAGATGTTCCTGAAAGTGATTGGAAATCTTGGTCATGGCAAATACGTAATCGATTACTCAATGTGGATCAATTGCGACAATATCTCACATTAACTGAAGATGAAGAACTTGGGTGCCAATATGCAAAACAAAAGTTGTCATTAGCCATTACTCCTTACTATTTTAACTTGATTAATCGCAATGATCCTGAGTGTCCGATTCGCAAACAAGTGATCCCAAGAGGAGCGGAGACATGGATTTCACCTGAAGAATTGTTGGACCCTGTGGGAGAAGAAAAAACTATGCCTGTAAAAGGCCTAGTGCATCGTTATCCGGATCGTGTGTTATTTTTAGTGACCAGTCACTGCGCCGCATATTGCCGTTATTGCACACGAAGCCGGCTTGTTTCTAATGCGCAAGAGTATGATTTTCATCCTAATTTCGAACAGGCATTGGGATACATCGAAAATCATCCAGAAGTACGCGATGTGTTAATGAGTGGTGGAGATCCTCTTTTGCTTCCAGATAAGAAGATTGATTATTTACTTATGCGTCTGCGTGCGATTAAGCATGTGGAATTCATCCGAATTGGATCGCGCATCCCAGTTTTTATGCCGCAGCGTATTACACCAGAACTTTGCGCTATTTTCAAGAAACATGGTCCAATTTGGATGAGCATTCATACTAATCATCCTAAAGAATGCACGGAAGAGTTGAATGACGCTTGTGACCGTCTCACATGTTCGCGGGTGATTTTGGGAAATCAATCGGTTCTTTTGAAAGGTGTGAATGATAATTCTAAGATTTTGACATCGCTGAGTCATCGGCTACTACAAATGGGGGTAAGACCTTATTACCTTTACAAGTGTGATTTAATCACTGG
>JACDGH010000045.1 GCA_013815395.1 Parachlamydiaceae bacterium | reverse complement strand
CTGCTCAGAAATATTAATAGAAGAAAACATATTTTTTTTCATGTTAGGTTTTAATAAAATTAGTTAAAATTCTGATATCAGAAATGTTCGATGAGATTATCGAATTGTGGCATCAAAAATACTTGAATTTTTTTTGTTATTTTGTCGATCTAAAACTTTTGGACTATTTATATTCCAAACTACAAGGCGCTCATCAGCTGCTGCTGTGAGTAATAATTTCCCATCAGATGAAAGAGTGGAATAAAGAATTCGATTAGTATGCGGTGAGATTGAGTTAGTTGAGGAAATAGGGATTTCCTCTAATTTATAAACGCCATTGACTCTAAAACAACGCCATAGTTGTACAGTACCGGGTAGTCCAACAGTTCCATGCGTAGATACAAGATAATTTCCATCTACTAACCAGTGAAGCCCTGTTACAGCATCTTGGACAGGCACACTAATTAATTCCTGTCCTTTTATGGCAGACCATAATTTAATAGTCTTATCTTTAAGTCCGCCGCCAGTTGCTAGTAAGCTCCCTTTTTCAGGAATAGGATTCCAAGCAAGTGCTTTTATTCCTGCCGTATGAGACTCTAGAGAAGAAATCAAACAGGTTTCTTCAAATGAAGTGTTCCAAATTTTTACTTTATTATCATTTCCTCCGGAGGCTAAATACTTTCCATTAACAGAAATCGCCAGACCACAAACACATTGGGAATTATCGTGTTTTAAGGTTGATTTTATGCTAAGATCATTGAAATCAATTATAAATATCCGTCCGCTTTGAGCTCCGGCAGCCAATGTATTTTCGTCTAATTGAACGATCGTATTGATCTTACATTGGCTATTCGTATTTATTATAAGTGGGCTGTCCAAGACTAAGCTGTTCCAAATTTCCACATCGCCTAGTTCAGTCCCTACAGCAAGTAAATCTGCATTATCTAACCAACAAAGGCTTGTCACATTCACCGCCTCATCTTCCTCTTCATTTAACACAAAGCTATTCACCTCTTTTGTCGCCAGATCCATTAAAGATACCTGATTCCCCAACCCTACAGCGCATACATTATTCTTGGATATGTTTAAAATATTCAAATAAAAATTTTTCTCAATATCCTGAATATCAAATATGGAGCATTTGATTAATGTGGGTGGATGCTCTTTAACGTGCTTTGGCTTCATCTTTTTATCTGCCCAATGTCTTTCAATATTTGAAATAGACATATCTAACTCAGTATGATTAGGAGAAAGTAAAGCAGAATCTAGATCTTTAGAACTGATACCTGTAAGAGAGCATGCTAAGGCTCTGTCCCACTCATTACATTTACCCAAACTCACATTGTTATTAAACTTAAATGCTCTCAATTCGCTCTTTTCGCCAACGCAAGATCGGATAAACCGATCGGGATAAGTCATTTTCCGCTTACTGGAGGACAAAGGAGTTTCTCTTTGATGAACATTACGTCCCCGAAAACGCACTATAGGAGATTCCTCTTTATTTTCTTCTGTACAGGGTGACCGAGGTAAATGAAAATTTGATAAAAGAGGGTTCATATTTTTCCTATTTATATTTTTCAATTAAATTAAATTATTATATGCGTTTAAAACAACTAAAAAAATCAAACACACAATAAAAAGTCTTATAGAATAACATATTTAATATAAATAATAAAGACTATTCGGTAATCAAAACCTTTTTTTAGTCAAAGATAAAAATTATTATCGAAAAATGGAACATAAGTGATAGAATGACCGATGATAAAATAGTTGAATAAAAAAATAAGGATGGACCCATGCTATCTATTAATCTCACAGGAAAAATTGCTTTTATTGCTGGCATTGGTGACGACCAAGGTTACGGTTGGGCAATTGCGAAAGCTTTAGCCAATGCAGGGGCCACGATTTTAATTGGCACATGGACCCCCATGATGAAAATATTCACTACAGCTTTGGAAAATGGCAAGTTTGATGAATCTCGTCAATTGATTGATGGTTCGCTTATGCAAATTGCCAAAATTTATCCGCTTGATGCTGCCTTTGACTCTCCTGAAGATGTTCCGACAGATATCTTAGAAAACAAGCGTTATAAAGATGTGATTGGTTACACCATTGCTGAAGTTGCTGCCACAGTAGCAAAAGATTATGGTAAAATCGATATTCTGGTTCACTCATTAGCTAATGGGCCAGAAGTGCATAAATCTCTTTTGGAGACCTCTCGCAGAGGCTATCTAGCAGCAATTAGTGCCTCAGCATATTCTTTTATAAGCTTATTGAAGCATTTTGGGCCAAACATGAATTCCGGCGGCGCCACGCTTTCCTTAACCTATCTAGCCTCAGAAAAAGCAATTCCCGGCTATGGGGGCGGCATGAGCTCAGCCAAGGCTGCTTTAGAAAGCGACACGCGCACTTTAGCTTGGGAGGCAGGTCGCAAATGGAATATTCGCGTAAACACCATTTCTGCCGGAGCCTTGCGCAGTCGCGCTGCCAAAGCCATCGGATTCATTGATGATATGATCAATTATTCAACTGCAAATGCCCCGATCACTAAAGATCTCGAGGCTTGTGAAATTGGAAATGCAGCGGCTTTCTTGCTTTCTCCCTTAGCTATTGCGATCACAGGGACGCTTGTTTACGTTGATAATGGCATGCATTGCATGGGTATCGCCATGGATAGTCCTGCTTTTAAGAAATAATTAACAAATAACGTGCTAGGCGGGCAGGAAAACGCGTAATATTCTTGCGCCATCTCTTTGATCGAGTTTTCCATGCTTCCGGATATGCTTTTTGATACCACTCTAAAGCGTATTCGGCACGTCCCTCCCGCACAGCTTCCATCAAGCTTCGCTCAATCATATCAGGAGATGATACGGTCAATAATGCGTAGGTCGGATCTGTCCAAAAGTGTAAATTCTGTCCCCCTATCTTCATCTCTGCATCTATGGGGATATGTACTTCACAGTTTAGCTTAAGTCCAGCAATAGAAGCTACTTGAGCTGCAAATGAGGAGCATTGACTATTGATAATGGAATATTCACGATAATAAAAATTGTTAATAAACGTCCAAATTCGACCAAACTGCTCTGCTGATATATCGACTTTAGCGGCATATGTGGGCCGATGAAACCCTGGACCCCACTGAAAAAAGCCATCATATTGAGTTTCCCACAAATACTTAGCCGGGTTATCCTCATAACGAGGCGATTCCAATTCCTCAGATGTCGGATTAGCATATCCAAAATCGATATAATTCATGATACCATCAAAGTACCGCGCTTGCAATCGACCAGACTCACCTGAATAACCACCTTCCAGATAAATCCGTTCATTGTTTTTTATGCCTTGCAAATAAATCCACGTATGCCCCACATCCCCATGTTTACAAGCATCATCTGGATGTTTAGCCACAGTTTTAAAAAAGGAAAGGTTGGAGGTATAGTCTAAATGGCGTGCATCCGTTAAAATTACAAGAAAATAATCGCTCTGCTTGAAGACAGGCTCGCAAGGCATTGGTTTTTTGAGATAAGTATACATTTCACGATATTCTCTTGTGTGCGGTACTGAGCATCCCGACAAGAGAAATATACAAACATAGAAGCAAAATACAACTTTTGAGATGTAAATTTTTATATTTTTTATAAACATGATTCCCACTTGCGTTCTGCATTCTATTTATTAGCATGTCATAAAAATCTAAACCTTGTCGGGATCATTTATCAATTCTTGAACACGTAATGAAGCCTTAATTACGCATCGCTCTGAGCGCTTGATAGTACGCATAAATATTTGCCAATCATAAGCATCAAAGCGCTGTTTTCCTTTAAGGCGCAATTGCGATGGTCTATTGCCTAACATACGATGCCCTAAAAAGCGCCCCTCTCCTTCCAATTGAAAGACCAGTGACAACTGACATCCGCCACTGCGCAGCGTAAGCTCTTCTCCAAAAGAAAAAGTTGTAGCCTTGTGATCTGAGATCAGCATTTCCAGTCCCTCATGAATGTCTGTAAAGAAAACAACTTCGCGATTTTTCTCTCGATCTTCAGATTCTATGATCTCATCCAGTTCAAAAATCATGTCCACACCCCCTAGCACCTGCAAAAACTCAATTTTCTTGCTATTGCCGCCTTGACATACGAAGCTGTGAATTTGTTGGCTATTACCCCAAACTATGCGTAGAGGATGAAATCCTTTAACAAATGCAGGATTGATCTCTGGATAATTCTTTATAAAGCAATAAGCAATGTGCTCATTCTGATAAATGTGCCACATTTCATCATCGAATGAACTATCTAGCCGTTTTGGAAGAGAGACTGCATTGAACGTATCTTCGCACGCTGGGATAATTACGGCTTCTAATTGCACAATAGAATCCCGTAAAGCTCGTGCTGAAAATCCACCGCTAAAATACCCTAAAAACAAATCGTAAAGAGTTACTTGCGGCTCTACTCCATCTTGCCATTCTTTAATGGCTGGCCCTACATAACTGCATGTACCTTGATGCCAGGTGTTCTCAAGATGATTCCAAAATAAGGACCAAGGACTCTCACTTAAACAAGTATAAACAAGGGTTAATGCCGATAGCATTGCCCCCATTGTAACTGGACAATACCACGCCATTCTATCTGGATAAGCATGTAAATGATCGAGAATTCTTTTACCTTCAGACTCAAGAATTGCTTGTTGAAGTAAATGTCCCCCAGCCTGGCAGAGAGCTCCAATCTTTAAAGCCACCGGATATGCAGCCGGCTTTTCAGCATGTGCTTTAAGTGAATGATTAAGCATTTTAATAAAAGAATCTTCAAGGCTGCGCTTTAATTCAGCTCCGAGAATTTGAGGAAAAAGTTTTAATATCCAGTAGACTGCCATAGCAACCTGAACTGCCGTGAAACGATCTTTGCAAGCGGGATATTCATGCATATAAATAGGAAAATTTCCTATTTCAAATTGATTATCCGTGCAATTTTGAAAATGCAACAATCCTTCCAACATCGTCTTTGCTTCAGTGATGTTAACAATTGTGCGACTTCTCAAAAGGGCTAAAACAAAGAGAAAATTTTCAACAAGAGGAATTGTTACACAAGCGGTTTCATCATGACCTTGATAATAATGATGAAGATATCCTGTTTGACTATTCTGTCTTTTTCTACCACTTTGAAGCGCCATGTCGACAAGCTGTCGCATGTTTTCTATTCTATTATTCATGATGTAAGGGAATCCTTTATAAACGCACACCACCGGCAACTTCAATGTTCTGGCCTGTGATGTAATTATTTTGCTCATTTAATAAATAAATAACTAGACGCGAGATCTCATCAAGCGTGGCCGCCCTTTCCATGGGTAAGTGAGCTGGATCTTGTGGTAAATCAATTGCATTTTCTAGATAACCTGGGGAGATCATGTTTACGCGCAGACCTTGTGAAGCTGTCTCTTTAGCTAATGATTTTGTTAACATTAATAATGCCATTTTTGCCGACATATAAGCGGTCGAATAAATATCGGCACGCATCCCTTCAAGACCAGCAATGCCTATATTAACAATACTGCCGCGATTTTCGCATAAAGAATTTAAGAAGGCGCTAGATAAAGCAAAAGGGGTATACAAATTCGACTGAAAAATGGCATTCCACTCTTGAATGGACGTTTTCGAAGCAGGCTTAACTAAATAGTTGCCCACATTATTTATGAGAACTCGAATCGAAGGGAAATTTGTTCGACAAACTCGAATAAAATCTTCGGTACTGGACATCGTCGAAAAATCGCCTTGGATCATTTCTGCAATTGCACCCAAAGAACGGCAAGTTTCGACAACTTCTTCTGCTTCTTTTTTGCTCGTGCGATAATGAACTAAAACAGAGTGCCCCTCTGCAGATAAATCTAAGCACAGTTTAGCGCCTAATCGCTTAGCTCCCCCAGTGACAAGTGTCCATCCCATAAAACTACTTAAAATCCCTTTGCATTTCGACATAGGTATAATCAGCACCTGGTAAGGCAGATGGCTTTTTTACACGCATCCATACTGAATGAAGATCAAATCGAAGCATCATTTCTTCAAGAACTTTTGATACATACGTTTCCAACAATTGATAGCGTCCTTCACGGGCCATCTCTTTACATATTTTAGCTAAGAGCATATAGTCCACCGTGTCTTGAATGTTTTCAGTTTTTATGACACCACTGCAATTAATTGCCACCTTTACATCTACTAAAATTTCCTGTTCATTAATTCTTTCATGAGGTTCAATACCAATCAAACAATTGATGCGATATTTTTCAAAGCCAATCGATATGTGCTGTACATCCATAGAAACTCCAACATTTTAGTGAAGCATAACAAAGAACATCGAATTGTGCGAGAAAAAGTTGTTTCTAAAATAAAGCGAAAGCAGGTAGTTTGATTTAAACTCACACTTAACCTCTGGGATCTGCTATGCATTATATTATATATACCTTATTTCTTTTTGTTAATTTAGTAGCTAATCCCCATTTATTAACAGCCGCTCCAGATATTTCAGAACCCTCAGAAAAAATAGAAGCCTCTAAAAACGATGTTCCGCTTTTTAAGGTTGAGTCAACCGAGGATCATGGATATACTTTCCCTCTTGAGGATCTTGTGGAGAACCCTGATAAGCATAACGACCGCTTCTATACCGAATTTCTAAACATGTTAGCCACCTTAGGGCTGGTGATCGGAATCATTTTAATCGCCGCTTGGTTCCTGCGTAGACTATTAAATACGCGTCTAGAACAAATTAACACGACTAGTAGCATTAAAATCATCGATAAGCGCGCTCTCTCGCCAAAATCTGCCGTCTATTTATTGGAAATTTACGATAAAATCATTGCTATAGCCGAAACGCAGACCGGTATAACTCAATTAGGTGAGTTTAAAATCCCTGCCGAACCTGAAATGACTAAAGAAAAAATGTCGCCTTCCTTTAATCAAATTCTTGAAAATAAACCTTAATTGACAATTACAAATATTCGTGATTTTCGATTCCTTCAATCGCATGTATAGCGCCCTTATTATTATTTTGCCCTGTTGTCAGCGGGAAAAATAATAATAAAGGCACTGTTCATTTGTTAGCGAAGTTCCGAAGGATAGGGCTCTATAAGATTTGGATAGAGACCTAAAATCTGCTGGAATTCAATTACTAATAAAAAAAACCATCATTTGGTGGCTAAAAGGCTTTGGAGCCTTTTCCATCAGTTTTTCAACCCTAAATTATTTGCAACAACCCATTCAAAATCTAGAAGTGCATTACAAAAGCAAGTCTAAATGATTGAATAGAATGAGTTTTAAAAAAAAAGTACTTTTGGGAGCATTCAGGAATATTCAAAATGCCGTCTATTTGTAGAAATTTAACCATTCCCTCCGTTACCACCGTTACTCCCGTTACCGCCATTCCCTCCATTGCCCCCATCTTGTCCGGCGCCCCCATTTATACCATTTTGCCCATTTTGCCCATTTTGCGCATTAATACCATCTTGGCCATCTTGGGCGCGGTCGATAATTTTATCCAAACTGAAAGTATAAATTGGTCCACACTGTAAAAGCATAAAACCCATCATTGCTATTATACGTATGTTTTTCATTTTAAATCCTTGTGCTATTCTACTTTCTTAATGTTAATCTCTATTTCTGTTATTATTGCCATCACGCCCATCTCTTCCTCTTCCTTGAGGACCCATCCCCCCGTTTCCACCAGTTCCTTCACCTAAAGGGCCATTTCCTCCATCACCACCACTACTAGAAGAGTAAAATCCATTAACGCCTGGACAACCTTTTCGGTTTAACGAAAAAAGGTTAATTCGCCGGGCTGGGGATCAAATATTTTTTGTTAAATTCCCACGGTTTGCACCTCCAGCGCTACACACGTGGGCTAGTATTGGGCTGTTCCTCCTGAACAAAAATTACACCATGTGCGCAGTTGTCTTCAACAAAAGTCCACGACATTAAACTAATATTAATAGATTGCCTATTTGTTTTTTCAGGAGGAACATCCCAATACTAGCCCACGCGTGTAGCGCTGGAGGCGCAAGCCGTGGGGATTTAAAAAAATATTAGAATCCAAGCGCCGGTGATTCGCGAAATTTTTTTTAGTCAAAAAAAGATCGCCTCAAATAAGGTAGCCAGGGCGAATTAACCTTTATCTATTGACTAACAGGGCTCTAAACGAACACTCAGCAATTATATTATAATCTGCAAATAAGGATGTCGGTGACGAATCGCTTCCACAGTTACTTCGGTCACATTGCATTCAGATAAATTTAATTCTTTTAACACAAAAGCATGCTTGGCAAGATCCTTAAAACCTTTTTCGGTGAGTTGCTCGCAACGTCTTAAATTCAATGAGGTCAAAACCCTACTTCTTGCGGCAATTTCTAGCAAAGCACTATCCGAAATGGAACAATGCACAAGGCTTAAGGAAGTCAAACGAGGTAAACTTTTGGCTAATTCAAAAAAACCTTTATCGCCAATTTTTCTACATTCATCTAAAACCAAATCCGTTAGGCTCAAACAAGCTTTAAGAATAGTTGAAAAATCATCATCTGAAATCTGATGACAGCGGGATAGGTTTAAAGATTTTAGATTTTTAAATTTTATGAGCTCACCCCAAGCAGTAAAATTCAGTTGATAATTACTAGATAGAATCAAATCCTTCACTTCCGGACAAATCTCAGCCATTTTTTTGAGCGTCTTTTGATTTAGCCATGCACATTCAGATAAATTAAGGCCCTGCAATTCTTTCTGAATTTGATTTAAATATTCACTGAAAACAAATGATCCGCTGATATCAAGAAGAACTAGTTTTGGACATCTTCTAACACACGCCACAAATTGCGCATTTTCAATTAAAGTTTTCCTGAAAACTAAATCGGTAATCCACGCCTCTAATCTTTGAAACACTTTCAGTGTGGCATCACTAAAATCATAAAATTCGAATAATAGGCGCTCATCAGTAGGGGCCCCCAGATGAAATCCAAACATTTTATCGTTAATAAAGTCGATGCATTCTCGTTTAAAATACCCCCACAATTCCTGCTGTGACTGAATAAGCAAATCAATGGCATTTTCGGAATTAATGTATTTTTTAAGCGTTAACTGACAGGCTTTAATCACACTTTCAACATTCCAAGAAAGTGCTTGTCGCAATAGTCTTTCTACTTCTTTTTGCTCCTTTTTCCAAAGATCAGGGATATCTCCGGTTATGGCAATTGTTTGCATTGGGGAAAAAAGCTGATAAGTAACGGACTGAAGATTTAAGACAGAAATGTTTTTATCGCGACATTCAATGAGCAAAATGTCCTTAAAGAAATCGGAAATTGAACCTAAAAGTAAGCTATTGATATCGACTGTTTCGTCTTTTAGCTGAACTTTAATGTCCTTAGGAATTATTTGCGCAAGCACTTCGTGGTGGACTTGCATGGACTTGACTGCCCGTTTATAAAGATCAGCAGAAAGTAGATTATTGAATGCTTGCTCAGTTAGCCAATCAAGCAGCTTTGCGATTAAATAATCATGAGATCCCGTCCAAGTTTCATCAGCAGTGGCCACCTCAAAAAATAAAACCAGGTCTTCCGGCTTTTGAATCAGTAGGTCAAATAACTCCTCTTCTAAGGATACTGTTTTACAATAGAGCAAAACTTTAGGCAGCAGCGCCGGAAAATCCATCATAAAATCCTCAAAAGAAGGCCTATAAGCCTACTCACCTTAACAAGATATAGGTAAAAATCTAAAAGAGATCATACTCTAGCAAGCGCGATTCGACACCACCATTATCCAAAACATATCTACGCTTCGCTGCTAATCCCACTTCTTTAGATAACATAGGACTTCCTGTAAATACAAATCCTTTAGCAGGTTTGGCCGTTTGTCGTTTAAGAAAATCGCCTAAGCTGCGATAAAGGGGGCACAAACTTTCCTCATCTTCTAGGCGTCGACCATGCGGCGGATTAGTAATCACTAAGTTGGGAACCACAGTTGGGTAAAATTCACGGAAATCGCAATTCGAAACTTCAATCTGTTGATGCAAGCCTGTGGCACGGGCATTGACTTTCGTAGAATGTACCGCTTGTTTGTTAATATCACAGCCAAAAATTTGGTGCTTAGGAAAATCAATCTTTTTCGAATCAGCGTCATTTTTAACTTTTAGCCATTCCGTTTGAGAAAACTCAGGTAAACTAAAAAATCCCCATTGCTTGCGTAAAAATCCAGGTGGTGTTTTAGAGGCAATTAATGCCGCTTCTATTAATATCGTACCGGAGCCACAGCAAGGATCAAGTAGGATCTCATTACCTTGATATTTTGCAAGCATGAGTAGAGCCGCCGCCAAGGTTTCTTGAAATGGCGCTTCCACACTTTCCATGCGGTAACCTCTGCGGCTTAATGGCTTTCCGGAAGTGTCTACGCTCATAATAGCCCATTGATCATGAATGTACAGATTCAGCTGAACATCGGGCTCTTGAACATCAATATTAGGTCTAATGCCTATCCTATCACGCAACTGATCACAAATAGCATCTTTTGCCACTTGGGCTGCAAATAAGCTATTGCGCAATTGAGGATGTGACACATTGGCGTCAATAGCAAACGTTTTCCCTCTGGCAATATATTTTAGCCAATCTACTTTAATAATGCCGCCATAGAGCGATTTGGCTTCGTAGCAACGAAAACTGGCTAAGGGCATAAGCACACGTCCAGCCAATCTCGAAAGGTAGTTGATCCGATAAACCGCATCTATATTAACATTTTTGACATGTACGCCGCGAAAACCGGCTTCGACATGCATAAAGCCTAGTTGTCCAAGCTCCTCAACTAATAGAGGCTCTAAACGCTGCGCACAAGTAATAAATAAATCCATTTAAAATCTCCGTAGAAAAAGCAGCAAAGTAAAAAAGAGAAAAGATTAGAAGTCGATGCGGTCGATGTGACTTTCCCATCGATCAGGAAATACATTGTTTGACAATCTTTCGTGCTACATTATCCTTGCTCCTTGACATAATGTCAAGCCCTTAAAATAAGGCCAATAAAAAAAAGCTATTACAAAAATATATAACAAAAAATTTATCCATTTTCTAAACAAAATTATACATTGAAGATATTAATTTATTATTAAAAATATGTTAATTTACGATAAATTTGTATATTGGATTATCTTTGAGATGAGATGAACATACGACAATCCCAAGCACAATCATTGTTCTTTAAGTAAAGTGTCTTTTTACAAACCCGTCAATTACCAAGAGTGCTATCGGACTAATAAAAAGTGCTTGAACAGAAAGGTCCTCTAAGTTCTTAGTATTGTTATAGCAAAGATAAGCTAGTACGCCCGCAAACCCAGCAACTATAGACCGGTTTACTCCACCTGGCAAAATGTCACGTTCTAAAAAAGTTAAAACAATAGGTCCTAACAGTCCAGTAAATATTAATGCTTTATCAATTTCAGACCTATCAGCTAACCGCTCAATTCCTAATTCTGATATTGCAAAAATTGCTGGTCCCATGGATGCAAAAATAGAATCTCTTGCTAATGGTTTGACATCGGCTAAAACATTTTTTAATGTAGTGTTGGACAATTTAGTTATAACTCTAGATTTCAATCTCGAAAAACACGTTGATTCTGCATTTCTTAATGCACTTACAGGAGAAAACAAAGGATATTTTTGAATCTCAAATCTCGCTAAAATTTTGTTTTCTTTTGATACAGCGCTCAAACAAGCTAAGCCTTGTAAATCAATAAAAGGGTTCACCATATCGGAAGAACGATTAGTTGAAAAAAAAGAACTCATAACAACCTCCATTATATTTAAAAATAATTATCGCATTTAATTATAACTAATTATGCAATTTATTTCCATAATTATATATTATAATTATTAATTTATTATTAACAAGATATTAATTTATAATGAATTTATTTGAAATTTATGCCAGCATATAATTTCCAAGAATCATAATTTTTATATTAATTTTATAGTTCTTGGGAAGAATTGGGGGCGGAATTTTTTTAGGGTTTTATACGTTTAGAGGTAAAAGGGAAACGCAGAGAGGTGGATAGAAACGCTGAGACGCTGGGACCTAAATTATTAATAAAATAAATCATAGTTAGAGAAAGATGGGCAAAATTATGAACCCCTTTAATTTGAAATTTATAAGTTCGACTAACTATTTTTTAAAATCTCCAACCTGTAAATTACTTATAATCAATTTTAGCTCTCTGCGCCTCTGCATTTCTCCGCGCCTGTGAAGAACGATTAGTAGTAATAAAAACAAATCATGATAACCTTTTAAAAGATAAAAAATTTACAAAATAATTTCAATAAATATGATAATAGCAAATAGGCCTTTGTAATGAAGATCAATAATAAAATTATTACATACATTTTGAATTACAGTTGAAACTTATCAGTATTAGGCTTAGAACTCATAGTTAAAATGTCTTTTTAAAGCCCCCGTTATTATCGATGCTGTAAAAGATACCGCACAAATAAATTTAGGGCTGTCTCCAAAATTTTTAAGTTGAGCTGCAAAGATTTCATCAGTCGGTACTTTCAACAAATCGAGTGTGATAACTGTTAATGAGATTGAGAAAATTAATAAGGCTACGGAATTGGCAAGAACAACGCTGCCATGTAAAACCGAAGGGGGTAAATTAATTTTTTGCCTGGAATTCAGTCTGGATTTTAGGCTAGATTTTAGTCTAAATAAACACGATTCTGTATTTTTTATAGCATCCCCTGGTGAGAACAATGGGTATTTTTCAAGCGTATATCTAGCCTCAGCTTTGTTTTCTCTTGATACGGCACTTATACATGCTAAATCTTGTAAACTAAAGAAGGGATTCATAGTTTGTGAAGAACGATTAATAGTAAAAAAAGGATCCAAAACAACCTCAATAAATAATTAAAACAACAATAATATAAATTATACATAGCGCATTCGAAAATCGGATTTTCGGCTTTGAGAAATCTCCCTATCATCACATCCATCAAGAAATGCATTGTTTTACAATCTTCCGTGCGATATTACCCCTGCTCCTTGACATAATTTCAAGCCCTTGAAATAAGGCGTTCAAGTAATGTTATGATAGAATTATAGATGAACATTCAACAATCCCATGCACAATCATTGTTCTTTAAGTAAAGTGACTTTTTCCAAACTCGTCAATTACCAAGAGTGCTATCGGACTTATAAAGAGTGCTTGATAGAAAGGTCCTCTAAGTTCTTAGGCTTGTTATAGCAAAGATAAGTTAGAACGCCGCACACCCAGCAACTATAGACCGGGTTGCGCCATTTTGCACAAAGTCACGATCAAAAAAAGTTACTGCAATTGGTCCTAGCAGTCCAGTAAATATTAATGCTCTATCAATTTCAGACCTATCAGCTAACCGC
>JACDGH010000321.1 GCA_013815395.1 Parachlamydiaceae bacterium | reverse complement strand
ATTGAAAAGTCATAGACAACCCCAGCTGTATTTTTTAGCGCAGCATTCATGCTTGCTGCAACAGCTTTTTCACAAATGGGACGCATGCTTAAAATGGTAACTTTACGAACAGCTTCAGATAGCTTTCTGTTGAGAACTAATGAATATATATCCTTAGCGTCTTCCTGTTCATAATTTAACAATAAATAATTCATTAAATCATTGACTTGCCCGGGCAAAGTTATGGGGGTTTTGCAACATTGTATAGCTTGAAATGAGGCCTTCTTATTGTTTACAAAATAATTAACGGTTAAATTTTTTGTGGCTGTAAAGCATGATTTCCCTACACCCATTAGATTGAATTTTGGAAGGCTGATTTTAAGACGATCTTTTAAATGATAGAATTTTTCTGTAGTGACACTATGTTCTAAAAAGTTTGTAGCAATATCGCGATTATATGGAAGTAATTTAGGGGACATTAGTTGTGAGAATACATCTCCCACTGCATCTCGGATGGCTCGATGAATAGGATTGTTTTTAACAGAATGTCCAAAAATGAGAGAACCAACAATTTCCCCTGTAAATATACTTTTCACATAAAAATGGGAATCTAGAAGGGATTTGCCATGCAAGCTAATATGAAACCACGACATAAAAAATCTTAAATATTTGTATTGTTAATATTAGAGTCGTAATTGCCTCTAAATATTAAATTAGAGGAAATATATTCAATATAGCATAATATATAACAAACAATTATTAAGAAAATATAAATTTTTGATAAATTTTTAGTTAAAAAATAGAATGTATTATTTTAGGGGAATGAAACGAACTCAAAAAAGGCCCGTGATTCGCGTAAATTTTTTTTCTTCTAAGTACCTTTACAAATTTTATTTTTACGAATCATTGGACCACTTATCGGGAGAGCTGTTTACATTTGTTTGCATTAAAAGATTTTATCGATTATTATATTAGATTAGATTTACGTTTTTATAACATACAATTCGAAAGAGTGAACTTATTATGAAATTTGCTGTCGCTAAAGAACATCGAGATTTTTTTAATAAATATTTTCGAATTGAATTTAATAAACTTTTTTCCGCCGAGCAATGCCATCAATTGATGGCCGAACGGTTGGTTATTCTTTCAGAGCGTTTAAAAGTTTCTAAAGCTAACTTTAAGACTACTTCTGTCAACAGCAATTTTATGGCAGGATTTGATTTGTGGCGTGGAAATGGCGCTTTAAAGAAAATTATTTTGCAAAAAAGCCTTGCGGAGATTGCAGCGGACTTATTGGAAGTAAGGGCTTTGCGCATTGGTTACGATCAATTGATTCCTTCGTTACCCAAGATTGCTATTTTCGAACCCAATGATGCCTATAACAACTGGTTATCGCAAACTTCCACTTTGCATGAGAGAAGCTCTATTCAAGGACTTATGGCTGGCTTGATCATCTGCATCAAAGCTCCTGTAGCTGAAGTAGAACAAGAACATGCTTCCGATCCGGCCACTGCAGAAATAATCATTAAACCCTTAATTGAAGCCCCGAGCTTTTTCTCAACAACTCTTGGCAATGGCGTTTACTTTAGCCCAGAAACCCCTCTGGATTTCAGTGATCTGGCCTCTCGGCGCGGCTATACTTATTTGTTGATTGCTTATTCAAAGGGAACGTCGGTATACTGCAAAAAAGATAGCGATGTCCACACGAACGCTTTTAGACCATTAGGTTATAATTTCGGCGATCGCCTTAACGATCGATTCCATCCTCTAATTATTTTTTAAATGACAATGCATTGTGAAAAGTGGGAAATCATTGATACTGGGAAGGCGAGTGCCGTGAGAAACATGGCAATCGATGTTGAACTTCTAGATCAATTGGCTTCGGAGCAAAAAAGACCAATCTTACATTTGTATGATTGGGATGTGCCTAGTGCTACTTATGGACATTTCACTGATCCATATCGCTTTATTCATCCGAATGCTGACAAGCTTGGCTTACAACTTGCCCGCCGACCTACAGGTGGCGGCATGATCTTTCATCTTACAGACTTGGCTTTTTCTATCTTGGTGCCAGCATCCCACTATGGATACTCTGTAAATGTCCTCGATAACTACGCATTTGTAAATTACCTTGTCATTGAAGCTGTTAAAAGGTTTACCAACCTCCAAATTCATCCGCATCTATTGTCTCACGAGCCTCAGACTACCGTTGCTATTTCTAAACATTTTTGTATGGCTAAGCCTACGAAATACGATGTGATGTTGGAAGGTCGTAAAATTGGAGGAGGGGCGCAAAGACGTACTAAGCATGGTTTTTTACATCAAGGCTCGATTTCTCTTTCACTGCCACCCATCGATTTTTTGAATAAAATCCTATTGCCGCAACAAGGTCTGATTGAGGCGATGCAGGCAACTACTTATGCATTAATTCCTTTTCAACCTACCTTAAACCTAAAGCAGTTAGGAGATGCGCGTCGCGAGTTAAGCCAACTTCTCATCGACGTTGTTTTGGCACGGCCACATTGCTTTAAGAGTTATATCCTTGACAGAAGATAAAGGCCGCATTAGTGTATGCTCGAAGTAATTAATCCAAATAAGGTGTAATAGTTTGCCATGACACTTCGTTTGATAACTTTTTTGATAGTTCTTGCAGTAAGGAGAGATTTTACATGGAGCGATACTCTTAGTATTTCGTCCAATCCAGCCGCAATGACGATTAATAGCGCCATCGCGGGTCAACAACCTACGGCTGTCATAAATACTTCTACTAACTACAACACAACTACTACAAACATTGTCAGATCAATAG
>JACDGH010000044.1 GCA_013815395.1 Parachlamydiaceae bacterium | reverse complement strand
GAGCAGTTCTAATCATTTCTACCAATACTTTAACCCCTAAATCACTTATCAAAAACTCTTTTGTATTTTTAGCCGTTATACCATCCTTTGTATACTCTCCGGCGTGCATACTTGTTAACTTTGCTGACAACTCGCTTAATGTTAATGACATATTTAACTCCTTGTTTTAATTTCCGCAAATTATGGTGTGGTCATAGAATACTTACATATCAGCTGGCGACCATAGCACAATAAGTTGAAAATTTAAAACTAGAATTGCTAATATGTTTTCATTAGCCTAGAATTGGGAGTGATCATGTCCACATTAAAGGATAAAGTCTCTGCTTTAAAAATCCATGCAATTAAGCGTCATATTTTTCTTTGCTGCGATCAATCTACATCGAAGTGCTGCAGCTATGATGAAGGCATGCTTGCTTGGGAATATTTAAAAAAACGCTTAAAGGAATTAGAATTGAGCGAAAATGGCGGTATTTATCGCACTAAAGCAAATTGTTTACGCATTTGCCAGCAGGGCCCCCTAGCTGTAGTCTATCCCGAAGGAATTTGGTATCACTCTTGCTCTCCAGCTGTATTGGAAAGAATTATTCAAGAACACCTTATACTTGGACAAATCGTTAAAGAATTCGTAATTTGAAAAAAAAATTTCCATTTTAATAAACCTTAACGCATTCAATAATTCGATTTTTGAATGCGTTAAGGTTCATCTTAAGGTTGATAACACCATGCTTTACTTCGATTATTACTTGTTATTAAATAAACAAATAAGTAATATAGACTAAGACAAATAAAATTATATCTAAGGAACTCATTGTTTAAAAATCTCGGACTTCAAGAAGAAATCGTTCAAGCAATCACAGAAAAAGGCTATATAGAAGCTACTCCCATTCAAGTTAAAGCAATTCCACTTATCATCGCAAGACATGATATTTTAGCCAGTGCCCAAACTGGTACAGGAAAAACAGCTGGCTTTACACTGCCTCTTCTGCAAGTATTAATGAACACCAAAAAGAATGATCATAAGCATGCCGTGCGCGCACTTATCCTAACACCGACGCGTGAACTTGCCTCGCAAGTTGCCGAGAATGTTAAAACTTATGGAAAGTATCTTCCTTTTAAAACCCAGGTTATTTTTGGTGGTGTTAATATTAACACTCAGATCCGAAAATTGCAAAATGGTGCTGACATCCTCATTGCAACACCAGGAAGACTTTTAGATCTTGTATCACAACAAGTCATCGACCTTTCACAAGTGGAAATTTTAGTCCTTGATGAAGCGGACCGCATGCTGGATATGGGCTTTATTCATGACATTAAAAAAATCTTTAAGTTAATGCCTGCTAAAAGACAAAATTTGCTTTTTTCTGCTACGTTTTCAGAAGAAATTAGAAAACTTGCCGCCGGCATCTTAAAAAATCCTCAGACAATCGAAGTGGCAAAACAAAACACAGCCACAGACCTTGTTACTCATATTATTTATCCAGTGGATAACAAACGCAAAAAAGAACTTCTTTCGTTTCTAATCATTAACAATAAGTGGGAACAAGTTTTAGTTTTTACACGTACAAAACATGGCGCCAATAGGTTGGCCAAGCAACTGAGCTTGGATGGGATTGTTTCTGAAGCAATCCATGGAAATAAAAGCCAATCCGCGCGGACTAAAGCGCTCGCTGATTTTAAATCGGGTGCCCTTAAGGTGCTCGTGGCAACCGATATTGCGGCCCGCGGACTCGATATTGACCAGTTGCCTCACGTAGTGAATTTTGAACTTCCAAATGTCCCAGAAGATTACATTCACCGCATTGGCCGTACCGGTCGCTCAGGCAACGTGGGATGGGCATGTTCACTGGTCTGCATTGATGAACTTAAACTTTTGACCGACATTGAAAGGCTTCTCAAACAAAAAATTACAAAAAAACTTGAAGCTGGTTTTGAGGTTGATCAAAGTATTGCCGCAGAACCCATCCAAAATGGAAGAAATACACATTCTCCGATGCGTGGACCAAGAGGAAATTCTAAGCCGCAAAGCAATTCGTCTCCACGTAGACAAAATGCGCCTCATTCCAGGATGTCAGGGAAATAAAGCGAGCATACGAAAATAGGTAATAGTAGATATTGTATTTACCATGTCTCGACTTTGTACTGTTTAAGACGAAGTCGAGATATGGATAATTAGGCGTTCTTGATAAGTGTTTTTATCATCTCTCTCATATCTTCGGAAGTTTTTTGCATTTCAGTAACAATTTCATTCGTTGGTGTTAAACGCTTGCATAATTTACGTAATCGCGTACTCATTCTATTAATGCTTTGTTTAGCTGAATTGTAATCATTTTTAAATGCTTTAAGTTCAGCATTTTCTTGTGTGAGAACTTCATTTTTTTTTTGCAATTCGATAATTTCTGATTCCATTTTATCCTAGCATTTGTTTATTCATGAACAGTCTTCTAGATTAATTTCTATGGAAGCATCTGTACTACCTGCTGCTTGCCTTGCTTTTTTCCAGGGGGATTCTTGCTGAATCAGTTCATCCAATTCTTCAATTGTTTTATCCCCGTATTTTTTCATAACTTCGCCAACGGCATCGGTTTGCTTTAACGAAAGGTGGTTTAAATTACCTTTGGAGTAATCGCCATAATACCACTGATTCTGGTGTTGAGCACAAAGCTCTTTAATTACAATCCCCTTAGTGGTCGCCATTATTTTTTCATTGAATAATGGCACGCCTTCTTTAATCAACTGCTGAACTTGGCAGAAGTAAACAAGTTTATGCATTTTCCAAGCTAGAATGGGTGTATTTCTGAAATGGTTTGCAATAATGTATGCCGCTACATCTAATACCTTAACAGGGTGACTTTGTCTTCTTTTTGTCATTTTAAATACCAATTATTTACAAAACTTTAGGAATAAAAAACTTAACTCTAATGAGAATCCTGACTAACGAAAAAATATAATAATGGAAGCCTTCGTAATTGTAAACATCCGTCTCACTAAAATAAGACAGCAGGTTTCAAAATTATTAATGGAAGGATTTAAAATTCAAATATATACTTAAAAGTTAATTTTAGCTTGAGATATTTATTAAGATTTTTATAATATATGAATCGATTATACCAACATGCTGGTAAAAATTAATTGCTATCTAAACATTCTGCAAGTTTTGACGTACAGGGATTAAATGCAAAAATATTTCATTAAAATGACTTCTGTTTTCTTGCTGTGCATTAGCACACTAATGTTAGCTCATGATAATCTTCCAGAATCCTATCTGACATTGGATAGCTTAAATGATTTAAGCACTTATTATGAAGATTTTGAAAATGATCCCCATATTACTCAAAAAGAAAAAGACAGCGTTAGACCCTACTTATTACCTACGCACGATCCAATTAAAATTATATTAGATTCTATTTTCCTTCATACTCGCCCTTTACACAACGCTGAAACGTTTGCAGAAGCAGGATTTTTTAGTAAATTTATCCAGCCAAGGAGTTTTATTCGCGTGGCGAGCCACTACCAGATTCCAGGATATTTATTTAAAGTCTATTTAGATTCTGAGATCAGGGTAAAACGAAATACTCCAGGCTGGGTGTGGTTTACAAGGAGAGCCAAAAATTCAAGAGTTATTGGAGAATTTATTAAAAGTAAAAAAATAAAAAATTTTATAGTACCAAAGAAATGGATCTATCCAACACCTTTAAATGACCGTTCCGAAATTCCATTAAATGATATGTACACAATAAAAAATGAAATTCTTGTTGTGGAAGATATGGAACTTGTTTCTAAAGAAGAAAATAAATTAGCCTGGAAAACTAAAATTACCGCGCGTCATTTAGACGAATTTTTGGCAATTATACAGCACGCAGGTGGCTCTAGCTATAGAGCAGACAATGTGGCCTACACCAAAAGTGGTAAATTTGCCTTCATCGATACTGAATATATCACAAAAAATCCCAATCTGAAATCTATCATCCCTTATCTTTCACCTAAAATGGTTGTGTATTGGAAAAAAATTATAAAAAAAAAGAAAAGAGATTCCGAAAAAAAGTATTAAAGCATCAAGATAAGGTCTTAAGAATAGGTAAAGACAATTAAGTGGGCATAAGTAATAATATCAAAATTTGAAAATATAGATTAGTAATAATAATTTTATTTTATTTTTATAGTCACTTATATTTGCGTATCTGTATCTAATGTGTTACAATAATTGAGTAATCATTGATACTATTGTCAATGTGGAATTAACTTTTAACTAGGAATAGTATGAATAAATTGAAAAATATTGTTTTATCTTTAAGCTTTGTTGTTTTAGCATTTGTTGCAAGTAATTCGTTAGAAGCAAAATCTGCTGGCCAGAATTTAGATAAGGGAATTGAAAAAACAAAAGATGCATGCGAAGATGCTAAAGAATCTGCAAAAGATCATTACGATAATGCAGTAGACAAGGTTACTGATGGTCTAGAAAAGTCTAAATCTAAGTAATTAAACTTCCTTAGGAAATAATCTTATTTCCTGAGAATAAGGCAGTTACTGCAAACCAGTAACTGCCTCATCTATTTCAAAAGACCGCCCAAAGATCTAGAATAGCTAATTTATATTAGTAATTAAAAATCTGTCATTATCTTGTAATCCTAAATTTATCCGACCCCCTTAAATCTGCTACTTAAATAAATTTTATTCAATTTTGTGCATCTAACTTTGTAAGTGATTGCCTAAGATTATTAAAAATATTGACAAATATGTCTGAATTAGACTAAATTATCCAATAACAAAGGATTCAAAGATGACTCAGCTTAGCCAATATATTTCTGTTGCTGAAGCTATTAGCCTTCTTTATTACCCTCATGCAGAAGTTATTCTACACGATCTTAGCTCTGGAGTTATTGCTGCCCTATTTAACAATTTTTCAAAAAGGGAAATTGGAGATGAATCTCTCTTAGAGGGAGTAAACGATTTTTCTGAATTTCCAGATATTTTCCCCGCTTATCTTAAAACTAATTGGGATGGGAGGAAGATTAAATCCATATCCGCCACTTTAAGAGATCCTGAAGGAAAAGCAATTGGCCTATTATGCATTAACTTAGATCTTACAAAATGGGCTGAGCTGCACAATTTTTTAGGTAGTTGGTTAACCAACATGACTCAATCTCAACCAGAGATATTATTTAAAGATGATTGGCGGGAAAAGATTAATTGTTATGTATCCGATTATTTAACTCGAATGGGAACTACACTAAAACTATTAAATAAAGACAAAAAGAAAGCGCTCGTGCTGGCTCTCCATAAAGAAGGGGCTTTCAAGGCAAAAAACGCTGCCAACTATGTTGCAGATGTTTTAGATCTTTCTCGAGCAACAATTTATAACTATTTAAAGGTGAATAACGATGACTAATCTTCCTATTTTTAAATTAGAAGAATTCTGGAAGAAATATGAATTTTCCTCGCCCTATTTACTATGTCCCTCAGATGCAGAAAGTTGGCTTCTTAATGACATTCTTTCAATGGCTGATGCAGAATCAAAAAGCTTATGGGATCATTTATCCCTTGGCTATACAGAAAGTCCCGGCCTACCTCTTCTTCGCCAAGAAATTGCACAGCTTTATAATACCCTGACAGCAGATGATATCTTCACGACTGCTGGGGCGGAAGAGGGCATTTATTGCGCTATGCAATCTCTTATATCTTCAGGAGATCATGTCATCGTTGTCTCCCCTACCTATCAATCATTGGAAACTCTTCCCCAAATATTAGGAGCGGACATAACTTTTATTCAGCTTCAAGCTGCAAAAGGGTGGAAGCTAAGCTGTGAAGAAATTCAATCTGCCTGGCGTCCATCAACAAAACTCTTAACTGTAGTCTGTCCGCATAACCCCACGGGCATTCTTTTAGAAGCAAATGTTTATGAAAAAATGATTTCACTTGCAAGGACTACAGGAGCACATATTTTTTGCGACGAAGTTTATCGTTTTTTAGAAATTGATGAATCTAAGCGACTCCCTGCAATTGCTGACGCCTATGAAAAAGGGATTAGTCTAAATGTCATGACAAAATCTTTTGGTTTGTCAGGCTTACGCATTGGTTGGCTAGCCTCCAAGGATCACGATCTTTTACAAAAAGCGAATTCTTATAAAATGTACACATCGATTTGCAATAGCGCTCCAAGTGAAATTTTAGCGCTAATAGCTCTCCGGTCAAAAGAAAGAATTTTAGGAAGAAATCGCGAAATTGTTTTGAAAAATGTAAGCATTTTAGACGAATTTGTCAAAAGACACCCTACATCAATTCGGTGGGTACGTCCTGAAGGGGGGACAGTCGCCTTCTTAGAGCTTCTTTTGCCCATTTCTATTGATGATTTCACTGTGCAATTAGTGCAAGAAACAGGCGTCTTGATTATGCCAGCAAGTGTTTTTGATTTTTCTGGAAATTTCTTTCGCATAGGAATGGGACGAAAAAACATGCCTGATATTTTAAACCGCTTCGAACAATTCTTGGTCACTTATGAAAATTTATTCAAAAACTGAAATTGAGCGGGCCATTGATATCCCTTCACTAATGCAAGAAATGGAAAATGGGCTTCGATGGGCCAGTCATGGGAAAGCCATAAATGCTCCGGTTAGCTTCATGCATTTTGAATCTCCCAAAGGGGACGTGCATATTAAATCGGGAGCTTTTTTAGATGGCGAAATGTATGTAGTTAAAATCGCCTCCGGATTTTACGAAAATCCACTTTTAGGTTTATCTAGTAGCAACGGGGCCATGATACTTTTTTCTCAAAAAACGGGTGAATTAATAGCAATCTTACTTGATGAAGGACGGCTAACAGACATAAGAACAGCACTCGCGGGGGCTATTGCAGCAAAATATTTAGCACCTCCTAATATCTCTAAAATCGGTATTATTGGGACAGGTACTCAGGCCAAAGAGCAATTAGTTCACCTTCAACATGTAACATCATGCAGAAACGTTTTAATTTGGGGAAGAGATCAAACTAAAGCAAAATTCTTTGCTTCTGATCCGCGCCTCAAGGACTATTACATTGTAATTGCACAAAACATTGAAAAACTTACACAAGACTGTAATTTGATTGTTACAGCCACATCCTCTTCCAGCCCCTTAATTTTTGGGCATCAGCTACAACCGGGCACGCATATAACTGCTGTGGGTGCAGATGATGTTGGCAAGCAGGAGTTAGATGCAAGCGTTTTCGATTGCGCAGATTTAATTGTAGTGGACGGTTTAGTCCCATGTTCTTGTTATGGGGATCTTGCACATGCCAAAAATATTAATTTAAACTCGGTCATTGAATTAGGCAGATTCATTGAAGAGCCTCAAAAAAGAAAATCTGAATGGATCACTATAGCGGATCTTACAGGGCTAGGTATTGAAGATCTTCAAATAGCAAAGGCCATTTATGCAAGGCTTAATCTTTCTTAAAATTATAAGATCAGTCCCTTTTAAGCTGATGTTTTTCAAGCTAACATTTGCTCTACCGAGCACAGATGCGGTGTTAGGGGCGTTTTTCTCTCGACATCCCTTGTTGATTTGACTCACATTTTTTATATCGCCCCGCCGCCCGTATTTCGCGTAAATCTTTTAGCATTATTGCTCGGGGCTCATTATCTTGAATTGCCATAAACGGATTAGGGCTGTTAAAAAGACAAGGCCTATAAATAGATAAGAAACGACATAGAATGAAGGCGGGAAGAGAATCATGATTGAGAAAAAAATAAACGCTTCAGCTCTTTCAATAATTCCGGGACTATAATGGAAACTTTTTTGCGTGTTATTTTGAGTAAAAATACCCACCACAAGAAATGAGGTGATGCATATCAAGATGCTTCCCAGCATGAGTAAACAATTCAAAGATCTTAGTTCAGGTTGATAAAAGTAAAGACCCAAAATTATTGAAAATTCAACCATTCTATCCCCTATGATATCAAAAGCTGCCCCAAAAGGAGTAGTTTGGTTTTTGAAACGAGCCAAAGAACCATCTAAAGTATCCAAAAAGCCAGAAAGCAATAACATCACAAAAGCTAAGAGTGTAAATTTCATGGTTAACAAAGGTAATATTGAAATGCCTGTGACTATAGCAAAAAAAGTAATCAATGTTGGGGATATAAAAGAAAACGTAGGAAGAAAAGGATCAACCATTACCTTTTGATAAAAGGTCCTTCCGTAACTATCAATCATCTTTTCCTCTTTTTTTATTTAATGTTTCATGGGATATTTTTCCAATAAAGGGAATGAGTAACAGCCAATCAAATCTAAGATACTTGGGTTGCCGAAAATCTGAGATCCCGATTGTCATTTTAAAATGACCTTCTGAGGGTTGATTAATATAAGTTCCAAATATCCTATCCCAAAATGAAAAATTAAATCCAAAGTTGCTGTTGGTTTCGTTTTTATGTATGGAGTGATGGACTCTATGCATGTCAGGAGTGACAATTACACACCGTAATACGCGATCAAATGCGAGCGGGAGTCTTAAATTAGAATGGCTAAACATTGATGTGGCATTGAGTATGATTTCGAACACTAATACTCCAATGGGAGAAGCTCCTAATAAAGCCACAGAGCCTATTTTAATGCCCATCGATATAATGACTTCAATTGGGTGAAAGCGTATCCCAGTTGTCACATCAAAATCTACATCAGCATGGTGCATTCGATGCACTCTCCAGAAAAGGGGAAAAGTATGAAACATCACATGTTGGAGATAAATAATAAAATCTAGAATAACAATTGTCAAAATTAGATTCAGCCAAAAAGGAATTTCAATTAAGTTGAAAATCCCCCAATTCATTTTTTGAGCAAAGATTGCCATATCAATAGCCATTATAGGCAAAATTAAACGCATGAGGAAATTATCTAAAAGAACAATACCTATGTTACTGATCCATCTAGTTTTCTGAGATACTTGTGCTTTGACTCTTTTTGGAAAAACAAGCTCGCCTAAAGCCAGGATTAAAAAGATTCCCATAAATATGACGACGCGAAGTTGCACCCAATTATTAAAAATGCCTTCAATTTTTTCATCCATCATTTTCCTATTATATTTTAATTAATGCCGTAGCATCAGTTCTTGGGTAATAATAGGATCCCAAAATTCCAGCTAAGAAGGTGAAAGGAATTCCTCCCATAGCCCAATACCATGTATATTCACCCGCTTCCCCCCACCAAAAATAAGCTCCCACACCCCAGGCAATACCGATGATAATGCTACAATACGCTCCTAAACGAGAAGCTTTCTCCCAATAGAATCCAGCAAGTAAGGCAAAGGAAAGGGCCGCAATTGGAATATTTGCTAATATTAATTTACTAAATATTTTATCCACAAAAATATTTGATAAAAGATAAGATATTGAAGCAAACGAAATCGTTATTATCCAGGTGCGATTTTTATTTCTAGCAATTTTATTATCCAAAAAGTCACTGACACACATAGCGGCCATAGCATTCCATACACCAGTAAGGGTGGATGCTGATGCGGCAAATAAAATCCCATATCCTAGACCTCGTAAGCCAAAGGGCATGATTTGCTGTAGAATATAAGGCAGGGCTTGCTCGGGATTGGAAAGTTGAATACCATTTAGATGTAATAACGAAGCTGGCAAAATAACGAGTCCATATAAGCAAAAAATAACAATGGCTGCTGTGAAGACTGATAAATAGGCAACTTTTTCTGATTTTGCAGAGAATATTTTTTGACCATACCACGGCGCTAAGATATAAGTGAACATTGTTAAAACAATTAATGAAATGACGAAGGAAGGAGGAATAATCTTTGATCCATCATTTACAACTGATATCAATGAAATGCTATGTAAGGACACAGAATTGGACTTCCAAACATAAAAAAGCATAATTGGAAAAAACAACAAGGTTAGCACAAAACTAATCATATCTGTGTATATGATAGCAAATAAACCGCCCCTCAAAGTTATCGCAAGAATTAAGCAGACTAAAACACCACTCAGTTGCCATTCTGACATAAAAGGAAATATTGGATTAAATAGGATAGCTAATGATTTTACATAAGTGGCACTAAAGCCAGACATGGAGACTAATAGAATAATACTCACTAGTTTTCCAAGATCCTTGCCGTAGCGCTTGCTGAAAAAAGCTGCCACAGAAAGCCCATTAAATGATTTCCATTTTTTTGCCACTGTCAGGGCATAGAAAACCAAGCCTATTAAAAAAATGAAAGGCATGATTAGTCCCCATAGCCCTGACAAATATCCTAATGAGGCAAAAGAAAGTAAGGTAGCAGTATTAAATTCCGTCATCACCAAGGTAGCAGTGAGGGCAAAAAAACCTGTTTTCCTATCCGCTACCAGATAGGAAGATTCATTTTTAAAACGTGTACTGAATCCAATCGCTACGAAAATAAAGCTCAATGCAAATAATACTAAGTAATCCCATTCAGCCATTCAAATTATTCCTTTCATTACTTAGTTCTTCCCCAGATCTCATTCAAGCGTTTGTCCCTGCCGCAATTATATCGATAAAATTTATAACGTAAAGGGTTTTTTTTATAGTAATTTTGATGATATTCTTCGGCCGGATAAAATGTCGTTGCAGGAAGAATTTCAACTAAAATAGGATGTATTTTACTAGACGAAATTAATTCGTTTTTTGACTTTTCAGCCAATTCTTTCTGATTTTGATTGTGATAAAAAATTACCGGGCGATATTGATTTCCTCTATCACAAAATTGTCCGTCATTTCTTGTAGGATCAACTGTATGCCAGTAGAAATCTAAGAGATCTTGGTAACTAACTTGACTCGGATCGTATTTGACCTGCAGCGATTCTACATGCCCTGTTCCGCCTGCCGAAACCTCTTCATAAGTGGGATTAATTTTTCCTCCACCAGTATATCCAGCTGTTGTGGAAATAACCCCCTTTACTTCATCAAAATCATGCTGAGTGCACCAAAAACATCCACTTGCAAAGGTCGCATATTCAAAGTTGTTGCTATCGCTTATTTTTTCCTCAGCATAGGTGGTTTTTGAAAAAATAATGAGAAAACAAGACAGTACGTACATAAAAATATTAGATTTTTTGGTCATATCAATCTCCTTGGTATTTTTTTTATTCTTGACAAATTGAGATTAAAAAACAAAGATAAAATTTTAAAATATTATCAGAGGTGATGATGAAAATTTTTATTTTATTCATTTTTTGCATGTTAACTTTTATTCATCTGCCCCAGCAAGCCTTTAGTGAATCTCAGATGAATAACGCAGAAGCTGATTGCTTACCGCAATATCGTTTTGATGGAAAAAAATTAGTCCTATCACCAGAACAGTGGAAAGAGAGACTGACCCCTGAGCAGTTTAAAATATTAAGACAAGGAGGGACAGAGACCCCTTTCCATAATGCCTACAATGACAACAAAAAGAAAGGCCTCTACGTTTGTGCAGGTTGTGATCTTCCACTTTATAGTTCCACTACAAAGTTTGAATCTGGTACAGGATGGCCAAGCTTTTGGCAGCCGATCTGTATTAAAAACGTCACCATCACAGAACAAGGCTGGGTTTTTAAGAAAAACGAGGTTTCATGTAGTCGCTGTGGTGGGCATCTAGGTGATGTTTTTAATGATGGACCGGCTCCTACAGGTAAGCGTTACTGCATGGATTCAGCGTCCTTAAAGTTTATTCCGCAATGAAAGATATAGCATCATCAGACTCTTATCCCCTTGTGGTCATTGGTGCCGGTGCTGGAGGATTAGTGATTGCAATTGGAGCCACCAAAGCTGGAAAAAAAGTTCTCCTCATAGAAAAAGGTCCATATGGGGGAGATTGTACAAATTTTGGTTGTATTCCTAGTAAATCACTAATAGCTTCAGCCCATTCTGCTTTTACTATGAAAAAAGGGAAGGAACTTGGGATAGATTCTTTGCCCTTGATCACTCAAGCTAATGAGGCTCTTTCTCGCGTACGAGCAATTGTAGCTGAGATTCGGGGGCATGAAGACCCTGAGGCCCTGAATAAATTAGGTTTAGAAACATTGACAGGCCCAGCTAAATTTGAAGGGCCACATACCTTACGTGTGAATGAAAGACTAATTTATGCTAAGCAAATTGTTATTGCTACAGGGTCATCAGCTTTTATCCCAAAAATTACTGGACTGGATAAAACCCCTTTTCTTACTAATGAAACGATTTTTGATCTCAAAAAAATTCCCGAAAGCCTCACGGTTATCGGTGGTGGACCAATTGGATGCGAGCTTGCGCAAGCTTTTTTAAGATTAGGCTCAAAAACCTCAATCATTCATTCACATGCAGAATTATTGAATAAAGAAGAACCTTCAGCGCAGAATAAAATTGCCGAGCAATTTAAATGTGAAGGAATGAATTTATATCTAGGGACTGCGGTGAAAGAAGTCTCCTATGCACAGGATTTATTCCAGATTCTTCTTGAAAATGGTCAAAAAATTGAATCCCATGCCTTACTTGTTTGTGTTGGAAGAAAACCTAATGTTTCATCATTAAATCTAGAAGCAGCTGGTGTAAATTACTCAGATAAAGGAATTCCAGTAGATGCCTATGGTCGCACTAACCTGTCCCATATATGGGCAGTCGGCGACGTCATCGGGAGTCCTTTCTTTACACATTGGGCAGAAAATCAAGCCCGAAGCGTGTTGACTTCTTTAATTCTTCCTTTTCCTTTTAAGAAGAAAATCGATAAAAATCAATCTATTCCACGCGTAACATTTACAGATCCAGAGGTCGCAAGTATTGGATTAACAGAGAAGGAAGCAAGTCTGAATTACAATATTGCCACGTATACAGTACCTTTTAGTCAAGTTGATAGAGCTATCACCACAGGGAGAACGGAAGGGTTCGTTAAAATTGTGACTAAAAAATGGAGTAGTAAAATTTTGGGTTGTACGATAGTAGGAGAACGTGCCGGAGAAATGCTAGGCGAAGTCTCGCTTGCTATGTATGCAGGTATTCCTTTAAGAAAACTATCCGGACTAATTCACCCCTACCCGACTTATAACCTAGCTATCAGGAAAGCTGCGGACTTATGGTTAACACAGACAATTTTGTCAATTTTCAAAAGGAAAAAAATTGAATAAAGACATAAAAAAATATCTACCCATCCTAATCATTGTCATAGCAATGTTAATTATCTATTTTTCCGGTATTTACCAATATCTTTCTCTTGATACTCTTCGAATTTATCACAAAAGTTTAAAAACCTTTGTTGAGATGCACCCTGTTGTCTTACCCATCATGTTTTGCCTAACGTACATTATCTCCACAGCCTTATCTATTCCAGGCGCCATATTCTTAACCCTTTTAGGAGGATATTTATTCTCTCAGCCTTTTAGTACAATCTATGTAGTATTTTCAGCAACTTGTGGAGCAACGCTTATTTTTCTTGCTGCTCGTACGGCATTAAAGGATGTATTGAAAAAAAAAGCTGGACCTTTTTT
>JACDGH010000320.1 GCA_013815395.1 Parachlamydiaceae bacterium | reverse complement strand
CGGCTTAATTAGGCCGTAAAGAGCAACAATTGTTCCAGCAACACCATAAAGAGGGGCCCTAAAAATATCTGAAGAGGAACGTTTTATTTTACTTATACATTCTAAAGCTTTTCGCCTTCCAGCTACGGCACAAAAAGGTAATTTTAATAAATTGAAAGCAGTCTGAGCAACATGGTAGATAGTTCTCAATGCCGTTTCGACTATATTTCTGGGAGTTAAGAGACAAAATTTAATGCGGAGAATTTTTTTTGAATTATTGTTATAGATTAACCCAGTTTGCTTATCTCTAAGGAAGCCATAAGTTTTGTCTCTAAATTTAAATTCAGCAATCTCCCATTCATCTAATAAAGGATTTATAGACTTATTTTCTGATGAGGGATCCAAAAACTTATTTTCTGAAGGATATACCAACTGTGGTGGTGTATCGCGTTCCGATAGAATTTCCTCTCTTTCCCACAATTCTGGCCTCTGAGCATCACGCTTCTCAACCACTTTAATAATTATTAATTGTTCTGAAAAATTTATCCTATATTTCTCTAGAAATGTTAAAAACCATTCCTGCCCAGCTTTTGTCAAATCAATCGTTCCTTGATTCGAATCATATAAAAACAGCCCCTGTTCATTTTTTATCAAAGCAACAACATGACCGGGCAAGCGAATAAGATATTTTCCAGGTGTCAATTTATCTTTTATATATTCGTTCATCTCGCCCAAAGACATATTTAAATTCAATTCGTTACCGAGTGACAAACCACAAACATTCGCCGCAGAATTTCTAAGCTGACCAAGAAGCTGCTCTTCCCCCTCGTCTGAATAGGTATTTGCCTCACGCAATGTATCGTAAGCCAGGGAGCAACGTGCGCAATCTTCATCAGCACCGTTTTCCATTTCCTTTGCAACTTGTTCAATATTGGGATTGGAAAAAAAATTTTTAATGAAGTTTAATGACATCGCAACGCAATGATTGGTCATAGAAACCACCTTGCATTTAAAAGGTTCTTTTAATCCATTTTCGTGGGCGACAGTTGCGAGGTCTATGCAGGATAAATCTATTGATTCCCTATTGAGAAACACTTCGGCTTGTAATAGATTGCGCGACGGTGCTATCAAGGCGTTCGCTGGGATATTTTCTTGTTTCTTAGAGGCAAAATAACTATGCTTATGCCAATTGAATGAATCATTTGCTTTAGAAAGATGATTTGAAAACTGGGAACAAATATTCATATTTTAAGCCTTATTTAAATTGGATTATTCAATATTTGGTTACGCTATCGAATTATAAAATTAACCTATTTTTACATATTCATAAAAATAGGTTAATTTTCACTCTTAATTATCTAGCATTGCAACACGCTTTGCAACACTCCACGCAACATCCTAACATTAGCTCTGGGCCTACGTCAGCACCTTCCCCTAATGTATTTTTCGATATTAACTTATCATGCCCTCTTATAATCGCGACTTTATGCTCCTTAAAATTCTTATCAATAGCAGCATCGATAAGTGCTTCTCTACGCTCTACAACCAAATGGGCAATTTTAATATCCTTATTAAAATAACCGGCAATATTTTTTAAACAAGCTCCTACAGCTGCGCTTAATTTTTGCAGCAGAGAGTGCTTTAAAGTAAAGCTATCTTTGCCCTCTTTAACCGTAGCTGTTTTTTTTGTATTATTAAAAATGACCTTATAAGATTTTCCGCCATACATGCTTGATAGTTTAGCAAACTTATCACCGCATTTGTAAAGCATATTTGTGAATGATAACGGTTGCTCTTTTTGCTGCACAGAACTTACTAAAACTGAATTATAATAATTAATCGACATTTTGCTCTCCATTGGTTATTAGGTAATATCAAATATTTTAAAGCATAAATATTAATGCTTTATTAAGAATATATTAATATTTAGTAAATCGAATTTACAACTTAGTTTCTGCCAATCTAGTATTGATAGTTTTACAGCTGATGATAAGATGATTAGAAGATGAAATAGCCAAACTACGTAAGACCCCAAAGCGTCCGATGTCAGTGAAGCTATTTTGACTGTCGGTTTTAAAGAAGCACCGTATATTCGAGTAGATGATACCGGCGAAAGACATAAACACAAAAGTTGTTATTGCACGCATATTTGTGGACAGTATTTTGCATACTATACTACAGCTTCTAGCAAATCCCGTGAAAATTTTCTTAGAATTCTGCTTCAAGGAAAAGAAGGGTATCATATTAATGATGCTATGATCTGGCATCTTTTTCAAAGTGGGGTTAAAGATGATGTTCTTAATCTTTTCGAAGATTATAAAGGAAGGACATATCAAACAAAAAAGGGGCTTATTCGACTGTTGTACAATTTAGGATTGGAAGCTAAAAAAATACACCAACAATGTATGGAAGGTGCTTTGGTGGTTTTATTAGCAGTACGATTCTTAAACTGGATCAAGTTCTCTTATCTGATAGGGCTGGCCAATTTGCGTTGTTCAACCCTGCTGCATGCTGGGTACACATGGAGCGTCCCCTTCGCAAGATAATTTGTACAAGTCCAGAAATGGAAAAGCAGCTAGCGGATGTAAGAAATACCATCTGGACGCTTTATGACAATCTTAAAGAAACGACCCTAACCGGGGTTGGAAAAGAGCTTGTGCATCAGTTATATAATGATGATCCCCCAGACTTATCTGAGCTCATTCGAAATCGTTATCAAACTTCAACAGGTTAGTATAACGTTTTTGATTGTAATATTTCAGTCCTTGAGAAGTCATGGCGCATTCAACATGAGGTCGGAGCGATTAGCGAAGACC